>JAZSOX010000040.1:0-3402 GCA_045537175.1 Bacilli bacterium | reverse complement strand
CTTCGTTCTTAGGTTTTGGTTTGGCAACATTTAAATGCTCAAAAACAGGAGAAAATTCTATTTCTGTTCCATTACCTGTAACTACTTCAATTTCTTTTTTTTCATTTTCGATATCTTCTGCCATAGGATATCACCTCACTATAGTCAATATTATCATAAAAAAATAAGAATGTCAAAACATTGACATTTTACCCTATAAATGCAATAATATATATTGTTAAAATAGATATATAATACTATGAATGAGGGGAAATAAAAGTGGAAATAGATAAAGTTAAATCAATAATTGAAGCTATATTGTTTTCGGCAGGGAGAACTGTTGAAACAAAAGAACTTATGGCAATACTAGAATTAAGTAATGAGGATATAGATACAATCCTTCAAAATATGAAAATAGAATTTGATGAGCAAAATAGAGGAATAGAAATTATTAAGGTAGATAATGGGTATCAATTATGCTCAAGAAAAGAATATTATGATTATATATATCCAATATTTGACAATAGGGCTAAACCTAATTTGTCTGCAGCTGCATTAGAAACATTATCTATAATTGCTTATAATCCTAAAATAACTAGAGCAGAAATAGAACAAATTAGAGGAGTAAATTCAGATGGAACAATTTATAAATTACTAGAGTACAACCTTATAGAAGAAGTCGGAAGATTAGATGCCCCAGGAAGACCAACACTTTATAGTACAACTAAAGAGTTTTTAAAAATGTTCGGAATATCTAATTTAGACGAATTACCAGAACTTCCAAGATATAAAATAGATGAAAATGAACAAATAGTAATAGATGAAATCATAGAAGAAAAGCAGGATGATAATGAAGAGAACAACCAAAATTCAGACGATGTAGGGGTCGATGCCCACATCGACCCGATAGAGAGTTAATAAAATGTAGGGGCGATTTTTATATTGCCTGCACATTAAAAAATTACAAAGGAGGAAAATATGATTAAATCGCAAAAGGGTATAACTTTAACTTCATTAGCTATTTATATAACAGTAGTATTAATAGTGTTAGGAATATTAGCTGTAATTTCAGGTTCTTTTCAAGGAAATCTTAGGGAAATATATGCAGAAGGAACAAATAATGCAGAAATAGATAAGTTTAATGTATATTTCTTGAAAGAAGTAAAAAAAGAAGGGAATGAAATTAATACAACAACAAATAATGAAGTACTATTTGCAACAGGGAATAAATATTCTTTTAAAGCAGAAGAAAAAAGTATATATTTAAATGATAGTATAAAAATAGCAGAGAACATAGAAAAATGTGAATTTAGTAGAAACACAGTTAATGAAAAAACTGTTATAATAGTTACAATAAAATCATTAAATGGGAAAGAAAAGACAATAGAATATGTATTAAATAGTAATTCTTATTCCACAACTTATGAAAATGAGGCAGATTATACATATATGGTAAATGAAGCGGAAAGTAATACAACAAATAATATATAAATTGGTAATATTTAAAAATCACCTAAATACAATATAAGAAGATTAATTGTATTTAGGTGATTTGTTTTGAAAATTATATATATAAAAGAAACAGAGCAGACATGTGATATTGTAAAAGCTATAATGCTTAAGATAAAAAAATTTTTTAACTTTATAAAAATAGAAAATATTGAAGAGAGAGCCATATACTATTTACCTATATTTAAAGATACTAAAATTAGTAAATATAGGATAAAAAAATTTTCTAATAAGATAAATAAATTATTAGAAAGAGATGGGGCAAATACAATCGTATTATCAGAGAATTTGACAAACAATCAATTATTAAAAATATATTTGTTTTCTAAAAATATAAATATTTTAGATGGAAGATTGTTATTTAAATGCTTGACAAATAAAATATTAGAATACATATATAAAGTCAAGAATAAAAAAATAGAGCTACGGAGAAGTAGCTATTCTAATTAATGATGTTACAGATATTAATAAAGAAATAATAATTGATATTGCAAAAAGAATAAAGAGATTAAATATTATAACTAATCATATTGAAAAATATAAAAAACTTCAAGAATATTTATATAATGAATTTGGGATAATGTTAACTATAACAAACAATAAAAAGAAAAGTCTTTTGAAATCAGAAGTTATAATAAATATAGATTTTGTAGAAGAAATTATAAATAAATATAAAATATATGATAATGCTATTGTAATAAACCTAAATGAAAGAATAAGTTTACAAAGCAAAAGATTTAATGGAATAAATATTAATTATTACAAAATTGAAATTCCTGATGAATATAAAATAGAGGGTTTTCAAGATGAAATAATATATGAAAGTTTAATATATGGAAAAAAGTATAAGGATGCTAATCAAATGATTATAAAAGATAAAATAAAAATAAATAAATTAATAGGTAATAATGGGGTTATAAATAAATATGAAATTGCGAAAATGTAGGGGTCGGTCTTGACCGACCCACATGTAAATTATGTATATTTTCGGGCTGGTCAAGACCAGCCCCTACAAAAATATGTAAATTCAATTAAATTAGTCAAATCTATTGACAAAAACATAATAGTGGAGTAATATAATGAAACTAAATATATTTAAAGGAGATATGCCAAATGGAAGAAAAAGAAATATTGGTAACACAAGAAGGATATGACAATTTAGAAAAAGAATTAGAATATCTAAAAACAGAAAAAAGAACAGAGATTGCAGAAAGAATAAAAGTTGCATTAGGATTTGGAGACTTATCAGAAAACTCTGAATATGATGAAGCAAAAAATGCTCAAGCATCTAATGAAATAAAAATAGCAGAATTAGAAAATAAAATTAGATATGCAAGAATAATTGATGAATCTGAAATAGACACAAAAAGTGTTCAAGTAGGTAATAAAGTAAAAATTTTAGATATGGAATATGATGAGGAGTTAGAATATACAATAGTAGGTTCAACAGAAGTTGATTTATCTCAAAATAAAATATCTAATGAATCTCCAATAGGTAGTGCATTACTTGGAGCAAAAAAGAACCAAGTGGTGGAAGCGGAGACTCCAGGGGGAGTAGCAAAATATAAAGTTTTAGCTATTAAAAAATAGATTATTTTTCCAAATTATGTAGACAAACCTTCCAAAAAGTGGTATAATTATATCATTGAGTGTGAATTTAGTATTCTAAAACACAAAGGTAATGAATAAAATACTATAGAAAAATAAAAGGGAGGAAATTAAATTGATTACAAATTACACAGAGAATAATTATCTAGTTTTAATAGGTAATATTATTAGTGATAAAATATTTAGTCACGAAATTTATGGAGAAAGTTTTTATTTATTCAATCTTGAGGTGCCACGTTTAAGTGGAAATGCAGATATTATTCCTATAACTATATCAGAAAGATTAATTGCAAATTTTGATTTAAG
>JAZSOX010000121.1:0-3753 GCA_045537175.1 Bacilli bacterium | reverse complement strand
GTGATTAAATGACAACGGCGATAAAAAAGAAAAAATTACGTTTAAAAAAATCAGTAATCTATTTTTTTATTCTAATAATTCCATTACCATTACTTATTTTTTCTACATACGAAATTATTAATTATCTTATTGATTCACCAAATACAAAAGAAATTATTACTAACGTAATTGATAAAACTGAAGTCGTTGAATATGAAAGTGATGAAGCTGAAATTATTGAATCAGAAGAACATCCGGATACTCCTTATTGGAATTTTATAAAAATGAATTTAATTGATGTTAATTTTGAAGAATTAAAACAAACTAATAGTGATACAGTAGCTTGGCTTTATGTTGGTGGTACTAATATTAATTATCCTGTTGTTCAAACAACAAATAACGATTTTTATTTAACCCATTCTTTTGATAAAAGTTCTAACAAAGCTGGATGGCTTTTTATGGATTATCGTAATAATAAAAATAAATATAAAGAAAATACAATTATCTATGCTCATAACAGAAAAGATAAAACAATGTTTGGCTCACTAGATAATCTTCTTACCAACGATTGGTATAATGTTGAAGATAACAGAGTTATAAAAATGTCTTCTGAAACACACAATACTTTATGGCAAATTTTTAGTGTATACACAATTGAAACTACTAATGATTACATAAGAACATATTTTGAAAGTACTGATGCTTATCAAGATTTTTTAAATTTAATTAAAGGAAGAAGTTATAGAAATTTTAAAACAAATGTTAATACAAATGATAAAGTACTTACATTATCTACTTGTCACGGTGAAACAAAAAAATTAGTAGTTCATGCTAAATTAATAAAAATAGAAGCAAAATAATTGCTTCTATTTTTTTATTCAAATACAACTTTTGTTCCGCTTATTAAATCTTGCAAACCTCTTTTATCTTTTCTAACATTCATCATTACAAATGACATAATTCCTATACCAAAGAATAAATATACTATTATTGAGTTTACTGTAGCAAAATAAGTGCTTCCTACAATAAATACTAGTATCGAAGTTAATATTAATGGAATAACACTACCAATAAATATATAGTAAATTGGTAATATTCTTAAAAAATATGACCAGACACTTAAGTTCTTATCATCGTTACTAACAACTTTTATTTTCATAATTTTCTTTCCTAATGTTTGACCATTATTAAATTTTTGAAATATTCCAAAATAGGCAAAAATTACTAAAACAACTGCTACATTAGTACTAATTCCATATTTAGTAACCTTGTAAACATAATCTTTTTGTTGTTCCAACGCTACTTCTTCTGTTATTTTTCCCTCAGTATAATCATTTAAAACTTCTTGATATTCATTAGTTGTTTCTACTAATTTATCATACGTTGGATTTATAAATCTTATGCCAGTTATTAATGACATAAAAAGATATATTAAACAAATATCTAATAAATACGCACTTATTCTTTTTGATACATTAGCTATATTTTCCATATATTCCCCTAACTTAGTTCTGCTTTACTTGTTAATTTAACAGATACTGTTTTTTCTTTGCCATCTCTAATCACCATAACTTTAATAGTATCTCCTACATTATATTTATATAATTCATATCTTAAATATGCAACATTACTTATTTCTTTTCCGTTAATTTCTTTAATAATATCTCCAGTTTGTAATTTTGCATTTTCTGCAGCACTATTTTTTGTTACTGTCGCAATTAATACACCACTAGTAATTTCACCATAATTGGTATATCTATAATATGATGAAAAACGATTTATATTAGATACATTATACATTTCAATACCTAAAAATGGATACTCACTTGATTCCCCACTTATTATTTGTTCAACTTTTTCAATAGCTGTTTCTATCGGTATAGCAAATCCCATTCCTTCAACGCCAGTTGAACTTATTTTAGCAGATATAACACCAATTACTTCACCGTTTGAATTGCACAATGGTCCACCACTATTACCACTATTTACAGCAGCATCAGTTTGTAATACATTCATAATATAATCACTGCTAGAATTATTACTTGTCGATACCTCAACTAATCTTTCTTTGCCTGATATAATACCTCTAGTAACAGTCCATGAATATGCATAATCAAGAGGCGCACCTACAGTAAATGTTGTATCACCAACTCTTAAAGTCTCAGTTGTTCCTATATCAACAGATTTAATATTTTCTTTATTTTTTACTTCAAGTACCGCAATATCAGCATATTGATCTCCACCTAATAATTTTGCTTCTAATACATCACCATCAGTATAAGTAATTTCAAATTTATCACCATCTGATATTACATGATGATTAGTTATAATGTAAGATTTATTACCATCAATCTTATAAACAAAACCACTACCAGATGAATATAAAATATTATTTTTATAAGTAGATACAATAATTACTGAATCATAAACTTTTTCAACAGCGTCTGCTATTCCTTTGTCTGTAACTGTTACATCTTTTTCAATTTTAGTTATAGTTTCTTGAAATAAAGTTGGAAATTTATAAATAATTCCATAAACTAAAAATACTCCTAAAAAAATGCCAAAGATTGTATAAATAATTATTCTTGTTTTTTTATCAGAATTTTGTTTCATTAATTTACCCTCACTATTTCTCTATAATTTATTGGAAATCCCATTGCTTCCAATACTTTAGTAATTTCTATTGTTTCTAATTTTCCATCTAAAACATCTAATTCATAACTTATCTCATTCATCATTAAATGAAAATCATCATCTTTTAATATTTGTTTCATAATTATTATAATTGAAAACATATCATTTACTCCGCAAATATATTCATAATCATCATTTCTAGGAATGTTTAATAAGTCGTGGTATTTTGTATGTTCTATTTTCTTATGAGTATGATTATTAAAACATATATCTTCATGAGCACACAAATTACGATAATTCGCTAGTATTGGTAAATAATTTACTAAACTATTAACTGATACTCTATAAATATCAGCAATTTCTTCCTGATCATCTCTTTGCAATATTGAATAAAGTTCACCAACTATTCCAAAAGATAATACTTTTACAACTACCCATAAAGGTATATAACCATAATTATTAATATAATGACTAGTTGCAGCATGTTGTTTACCATTAACATTTATTTGTCTTTTCATTTTTCTAAGTAAATCATTTATTTGTCTAGACTTGTTATAATCTTGAACAAAATTTTCAGCATTTAAATAATGTTGCTCTTTAAATCCATGATTTTTACTCATAACGTAAGATAAAATACTTTTTAAGTTATTTTCTACTATTAAAATATTTTTAAACAAAATATTCCTTAGTTGTCTATCAAAATTAAACATACCATATAATTCTCTAAAATTAGTACCATAGATAAATTTTCTACTTCCATCTTCTCTTAAGAACAAATGACGATAGCCACTTAAAAAGAAATAATTTTCTCTCAACAATACTTCTTTGGCATAATCAACATCATCAATAACTAATCCCTTTTGTTTTAATAGTTCTATTTGCTCATCTAAATTTTTAAATGTTTTAGACCCCATATTATTCACCTATATAAAATTATATCACAAGAAGCAATATAAATATATCTATTTTTATTGTAAATTTAATAGTATTTTTGTGATATTTAAGTGAAATTTGTTATAATGAATAAAGGTGATAGTATGCCAGCATTACATACTCATTATAAATTTGGACAAGATGTTTTAAACAAGTTAAATAAAAAATTACAAAACAATATAAAAAGTAACATTAGTTACTATAATA
>JAZSOX010000156.1:0-27386 GCA_045537175.1 Bacilli bacterium | reverse complement strand
AGTAAATAATAATAATAATAATAATAATAATAATAATAATAGAAAGAAGTGATTTTATGAATAATCCTATGAATATATTAAAAACATTTTTTAACGGTGGAGGAAATCCTAAAGATTTAGTAATGAAAGCTATGTTAGGAAATAACTCTAATGCTATGATTAATAATTTAGTTAATATGGCAAAAAATGGAAATTCACAAGGAATAGAAGAATTTGCTAGAAATTTTTTCAAAGAAAAAGGCAGAGACTTTGATAAAGAATTTGCTGATTTTATGCAAAACATAAATAGTTAGTTATATTGCAATAAACTATATATAAAACAAAAAAATAAAGGAGGAATGACCAATGAATTATGGAGAAGGTAGTGCATTATCTGCATCTGATGTAGCTCTATTAACTGGAAGAAGCGGTGGAAACAGTGGAAACGGTGGCTTCGGAGATGGAAATGGCGCTTGGTGGATAATTATTTTCTTAATCTTTGCTTTCCTAGGTTGGGGAAGAAATGGATTTGGAGGAAATGATAGCGGAAGCGGAAGTGGAGGTGGAAATATGACATACATTCCATATAACGTAGGAGGTATAGGAGGAGGAAGTTCTTCTTATACAGATGCTGCAATTCAAAGAGGATTTGATAATCAATCAGTAATGAATAAATTAAATGGATTAGAAAATGGATTATGTGATGGTTTCTATGCTGTAAATACTAGCATATTAAATCTAGGACAAACTTTATTACAATGCTGCTGTGATACAAAAATGGCAATAATGCAAAATGGATATGAAACAAGAGATGCAATTAACATGAATTCTAATGCTATCCAAGCTCAATTATGCAATGGATTTAATGGAGTACAACATGGATTCTACGATATAGGATACAAAATTCAAAGTTGCTGCTGTGACACACAAAGAAGCATCGATAACGTAAGATTTGATTTAGCTCAATTAGGTTGCGGAATCAATAATTCAATCAATAACTCTACAAGAGATATATTAGAAAGCAACAATGCTAATACAAGAGCAATCTTAGACTTCTTAACAAAAGATAAGATTGATACATTACAAGCTGAAAATCAAACATTAAGATTCCAAGCTTCACAAACAGCTCAAAATTCATTCTTTGCAGCTAACCAAGATGCTCAAACAGCAGAACTAATTAGAAGATTAGGTGCTGACTGTCCAGTAAATGCATATGTAGTTCAACCACCAACACCTGTAAGCTTCCCAACTAACTGTTGTGGACAATTTACAGGATATAACAACAATAACAATGGTTGTGGATGCAACTGCGGAAATTATTAATTGAATATTTTTCCACTAATATAAAGTGTGATTTTTGAGGGCAGTCACACTGCCCTTATTTTTATTTAAGGAGGTAATAGAATGAGTGAATGTATTCAAAATTGCAGATTATGCGATAAATTAATTTTAAGTCAAACTATTACATTTGACGGTACAAGTTTAATTGTAAATTTACCTGCTGGTTCTTATGGAAATTGTTGTAAATATTGTATAGTTTTAGCTCAAGCTATTCCAGAAGAAACAACAATAAATGCTCCAGTAGTATTTACTATAGGAACAGGAACAACTGAATATCCATTTTTAAACTGTGATTGTACTCCAATATATGCTTCTCAAGTTAGAACTCGTAGATTATATTCTACAAGAGTAAATACTGCTGTTGAAACAGGAGTATTTAAATATATTGGAAAATGCAAATTACCAAGTAATGCTACAACAGTGGCTACAGGATTACCAATTGAAGAAGCTGATGCTCCTGTAACACCATAGGAGGTGACCTAAATGATAGAAGGTTTAAAAGAAAAAGTTGAAAAAGGGATTAATAATGTAATAGAAAATGGAATTCAAGTAGATAATTTAGATACATTATATAAACTTGTAGATATACATAAAGATTTATCCAATGAAGAATATTGGGAAAAAAAGAAGGAGGTAATGGATATGAATTATAGAGGATACTCTGAAGGTGGTTATGGAAGAAGAGGTGGATACTCTGAAGGAAGCTATGGTAGACGTGGCGTAAAAGGGTCTGGAAGAGGCAGATATTCAGCTAGAGGTGGAAGAGGAGGAAGCTACCAAGGTGAAGAAATGTTAGAAGAAATGCAAGAACACTACGGAAATTACTCTGAAGGAAAAGAAAGCTACGGAGCTGAAGGTGAAACAATAAAAGCATTAGAATATATGCTTGAATCAGTAGTTCAATTCATAGAAATGCTTGAAGAAGAAGCAGAATCACCTGAAGAAATTAAATTAATTAAACATTATAGCAAAAAAATAAGCGAGATGTAAAATGTATAAATACTATAACGCCAATAGTAAAGGTAATTTTGTTAACGATTGCGTTTTAAGAGCAATTTCAGTAGGAGAAGGAACATCTTGGGATGAAACTTATGAAAAATTAAGTTATTATGCTAAAAAAGATGGTACATTATTAGACGATGCAGATTTTGTTGAAAAATATTTAGATGAAAGATATCCTAGATATTGTTATAAAAATATGACTATAGGAGAATTTGCTAGAAAATGCCCGAAAGGTAAATTTGTAGCAACTATGAAAAACCATATTACAGTTATCGTAAATAATGTGATTTTTGACACTTTTGATTGCTCTGAACGTACGCTCTGGTGTGCGTGGTGTCTTGACAAATATAATTAAAATATGATACATTATAGATGGAATCATCTTTTGTATTTCAAAAAAATAATAGTAAGTTTCTCGTGTTTACATAAACACATTTTGAGGAAAACTACTATTATTTTTTTTTGCCTTATGATATAATTAAAATATATAGATATACGGAGGTAAGTATTATGGATATTTCAGTTTTTATGCAATATTTAGACGTATTAATCGTTGGAATTTGTTTATGTGTAGGATTTATAGTAAAAAAATGGATTAAAGATGTAGACAATAAGTATATTCCAACAATTGTAGCAGTATTAGGCTTAACATTAAAAATAATATTTAATTTTAACACTGGAATAAATGCTGAACTAATATTTAGTGGTTTATTTAGTGGTCTGGCTTCAACAGGTTTATATGAGGCATTTAAAAATTTAATTGGAACTAATAAGGGGGAATAGTTATGGCAACGAATCTACCTTTTAACGGAGAGTTTAAAGTAACAAATCCTTATAGAAAAAAAGGCGATTGGATAGCAGGATTCCATACTGGAATTGATTTATTTGGTATTACTAATAAAGATGTCTATTCTGTATGCGAAGGAAAAGTAATAATGGTTGACCAAAATTATGGAGATTATGGAAAAGCAGTTAAAGTAAAAGATTCAACTACAGGAAAAATATTCTTATTTGCACATTTAAAAAGCATTGCAGTAAAATTAAATCAATACGTATCAAGACTTACAAAGATAGGTGTAATGGGAAATAGTGGAAGAAGTACAGGACCTCATTTACATATTGAAATGAGAACTGCTGCTGATAAATATGGCGTAGTAGAAGATATAGCTAAATATATGGGAATACCAAATAAATTAGGAATATATAATTCAAAAGATTATCCTATAGATAAATCAGTATTAAAATATGAAGTTCATATTGAAAAAATAGGATGGCAAAGCCCAAGAGAAAATGGTGAAATAGCTGGAACAGAAGGCGAAGGCTTGAGATTAGAAGCAATTATAATTAATACAAATATTCCTATTAAATATAGAGTTCATGTTGAAAATATAGGATGGATGGATTGGGTAACTAATGGCGAAACAGCTGGAACTATCGGCGAAAGTAAACGTGTTGAATGTATTGAAATAGAATGTGATACTAAAAAAATCATAGGAACAGCTCATGTACAAAATGAAGGATGGAAAAAAATAGTTGTAGGAAATAATATAAAAATTGGAACTGAAGGTAAAGCTTTAAGATTAGAAGCTTTAACATTAAAATTCGTTGAAATATAACTCATAAAGGAGAAAAATATGAACATTAAAGTTTTTCAAGACAGAAAAATTGAAAAAGACTATTTTTATAATGAAGGTTCACAAAATGAAAATAATAGCACAGTTTTAACTTTTGAAATTCCTTTTGGTTATGAAGATTATTCTAAAAGAATAGTTTTTATGACTGAAGAAGGTAATTACTGGGATTACATTAAAGAAAATAGTTATACAATAAAAAATAATATAACTAAATATGAAAATATAGAAGCATATTTATGGTTAACTAAGGATGACAATGATTTTAGAACAGAAACTTTCCCTCTTAACTTTTATCAAAATGAAAATCCAGATGAACTTGTTCCAACAGAAGAACAGGTAGATGGATTTGCAACTATTATAAAAATTCTTGAAGAAAAAATAGATGAAGTTGAAGCTCTTAAAATCGATATAGGAGATTTTAAAAAAGCTTTAGAAGATAAAGTAGATAAAGAAGATGGAAAAGGATTAAGTACAAACGATTTTACAAACGAATTAAAAGATAAATTAGATAAATTAAAAAACTATGATGATGCTGAAATAAGAGAAATACTAGATGGAAATTTAAAATATGTAAATTATAAAGCATCTACAGGAATAATGACATTTATAAAAAATGATGAAAGTAAAATTGAAATAGATTTACCATTAGAGTTATTAATAGAAGATGGTAGATATGATGAAACAACAAAACAAATCATACTAACTTTAGCAAATGGAAATGTAATAAATATTCCATTAAGTGATTTATTAGATGATTTTTATGGCACAGAAAAAGTAGATGAATTGTTAAAAGAAAAACAAGACCAAATCGATGATTTAAAAGCTCAGAATCAAGAGCAACAAAAAGAACTAGATATTTTATATAATGATTTAGTTCCAGGAGAAGCAAGTGGAGAAACAGCAGTTGTAGCCAATGGAGTTACAGGTTCAAAAGTAGGAATAGATGGACATGGTAACTCATACCAAGAAGTAATCGAAGAGGAAGAAGGAACAACTGTAACTGGAGAATATATTAACGTAACTGATGTTGATGTAAATAAAGAACATAATATCTCTATTGATACTAATATAAAACAAGATAGTAGAGAGGGGTATAATGAAATTGATACTACTGAATTTACAGAAGGTGAAAGTAATGGTGTTAAATTAACTAAAAATGAAGATGGAACAGTAGTTTTAAATGGTACATCAACTGGAGATACTTTGTTTAGAATTTTAAGAACTGAAAAAAGTATTTTAGCAACTGGAACTGAAAAAGTAGTTTTAAATCAAATAAGTGGAACAGTAAGTGGAACTGTTCAATTTGTAGCTCAAGATACAAACTTTGGAAATGCTGCAGTTTCAAGAATAGGAAATGCTACAACTCAAGGAACATTAATTAAAGATGTTACTTATAATATATTTGCTATAACAGTAGCAAGTGGAACAGTATGTAACAATTTAAAATTAGGTTTAGTAATTAGTAGTGGAAAAACAGAATACGAACAATACGGCTCAATGCCTAGTATAAAATTTCCTAGTGAAATAAAAACACCAGTAGGAAAGCAAAGTTTTGTTGCTGGGAATAAGAATTTAAATTCAAGTTGGGAAATTGGAGATATTCTTTCAAGCACAGGTGAACTTAGTAATACAAATTCTTGTGTTAGAAGTGCTGATTTTATAAAATTATTACCTAATACAGAATATATAGTATCAAGAGAAGTTTTAGTAAATGGTAAATTTAGATTTTACGATAAAGATAAAAATTATTTAGGATTTAAAGATAAATATAATAATACATTAGGTTCTAATTTAATTATGCCAATTACAACATTGGACAATTGTCACTATGTAAAAATTGTAATTGATAAAAAAGATTTAGATTATAAATTACAACTAGAGCTAGGTAATACTGCAACCGACTATATCGAACACCAAAGCCAAGTCCAAGACCTAGATTTAACATCTGAATTACTAGGAAAAATAGTTGATAAAGAAGATGGAGCTTATTTTGAGAATAAATATAAGAAATATGTGTTTACTGGTGATGAAGATATTGTAAAACTAGCAACATCTGATTATGCTTATAGATTTAGAATTTTAGGAGTTGGCGAAGATAGTGTAACAAATGGCAAAATATTGTCTAATGCTTTTAAATTCAAACAAGAACATTATACAAATAATAGTTTTAATGTAGATACAATAGATGAAGATTTAATTCATTTAAGAGATGTTAATAATGGTATAGGTATATGGGTTAAAAGAAGACAAGGAATAGTAACGGCAGAAGATTTAAAAACATATTTTAAAGAAAATAATATTTACTGTATTTACCCACTAGCAACCCCAACCTACACAAAACTAACAGAAACTCAACAAGAACAATGGAACGCTATAAAAGCTATGTCTTTATACGAGAGTACAACTAATTTATATACTATCTCTGAAGAAGGTATAGCTCCTATAATAGATTTAAATTATAATCACGTTACTCCTGCTCCTTCTGTTAATAGAGAGAGTGATATTGAAGTAGTAGAGGCTTATAATGAATTTGACAAAAATAATGCTAATACATTAAATGCAGTTATAAATACTGGTAGCAATTCAATAACATCAAGTGCAAATGGTAAATGTGTATATATTAAGTGTGAAAAAAATAAAGCTTATACTGTTTCAAAAAAATCTTCACAAAGATTTGTAGTAGGAACAACAGAAGAAATACCAAGTATAGGAACATCAGTATTAAATCCTATTACTGGAAATACAGATACAAAAATAAAAATTACAACTACTGCAACTTCTAAATATTTAGTAGTTTACTATTTCTTAAATGGTACAGATACTGTAACAGAACAAGAAGTATTAGATACTTTATTAATTTATAAAGGAACAAAAGATTTACCATACCTACCATACGGACATATAGGACTAGTACAGAGGGGAAAGAATTTATTTGATAAAGATAAAATAGAGATAGGAAAGAGCTGGAACAAGAAAGAAGATGTAAGTAGAGCAAGTTCTAATTACTTTAAAAGAAGTACAGATGTAACAATATTATTTGCTAATATAACAGGATTTAATTTTGCAAGAATTGTATTAACCGATGAAACAAAATCTATAAATTCTGTATTTAAAAGTTTTACAACAGATGGAAATATTACTTTACCATCTTCTCATTTACCAAACTTTACCCATTATATAATTGAATATGAAAAAACTGGTATAAGTGAAAGCGATTTTGAAAATGTAGAAACACAAATAGAAGAAGGAACAGTAGCAACAGAATACGAACCATATCATTATAATTTAATACCAATAAACCTAAATGGAAACAGTATAGCAAAAGTAGGAGATATAAAAGATATATTAAATATTGGTGTTGATGGTAGTTGTAAATTAACTAAAAAAGTTAATGGTTTGGAGATAGATGATACTTTAGAATTTAATGCTACTGTTAGTGATATAGGTAATGACATATATAGATTTTTATTAACAACTAAAAAATTGATAGAAAAACAAGGAGATAATTATGTAGCATCGACAGAAAATGGATTATGTACTCATTTAAAATATGTTCAGATTTTTAGTGCATTACAAGAAGAACATACTTATATAACTAAACAAAACTTATATGTATTTTTAAAAGGTGTTTCAACTGTGGAAGAAGCTAAAACATTATTAAATACATTAAAACCTACTTGGTATTACCCATTAGCAGAAACAGAAGTAATAGATTTACCAAGTATAGAACCAATAGAACTATTTGAGGGAACAAATATATTTGAATTAGTTACTAATTTAGGTACTACATTAACAGCATATTATAAGGTATCAAGTAAAAAGCAATTAATAGAAAATAACAACAGAATAACAGCATTGGAAGCAACAGTATCAACATTATTAATAGGAGGATAATAAACTATGTTTGATTTTATTAAAAATATTATAGAAAAAGGAAACTTTGAGTTAAAAGATATAATATATAAAATAAACAAAATATATATTGAAAATCATTTAACTGAAGAAGAAAAGCAAGAATTAGAAGGATTAGCTCGTGAAAGAGCTAATCCAGAAAATAGCTATGCTGAAGCAAATGAACAATATAAAGCTATTTGGGATGCTTTAAAAGAAGATAAACAAAACATTAAAAAACTTCAAGATGAATTAAAAGAAGTAAAAAAAGAAATAGAAAAGATGAACGGACAAGATGTACCAGAAGAAGATATTACTGAAGAGCCAGAAGTTTATCCTGAATATAAACAACCATTAGGAAGTCATGATGCGTATAATATAGGAGATAAAATAACATATAATGGAATCAAATATGAATGTTTAATAGATAATTGTGTATGGACTCCAATAACATATCCTGATGCATGGCAAGAAATTGTAGAATAAAAAAATAACCAGATAGATTTAACTATCTGGTTTTTTCATATAAATGGAGGGGCATGATGGAATCAAACCATCGATGAAAGTTTTGCAGACTTCTGCCTTATCACTTGGCTAATGCCCCAGGTAAGGAAATAGATGTTTCTATTTCCCTTACTATGGTTATAATTATGCTATTTTCACTTGTACCGTATCAATAGGTACAAGATAGGGCATACGGTTTTATTAATATAAATATATTAAATTTGGCTTAACGACCTGCGCCTGAAGTCTGCATAATCATTAATTAAGCCTTTCAATTATGCAACACCTTTACTCCAGTACCCTTTTTACGCCCTATCTTCTGCCTATATTTTTTTCCATTTATTTAATAATTCTTCATATCTTAAATTTATTAAATTTTTATTTTGAAACCTTTCAGACCATTTACTTGTATAATTATTTTTTATAAACAATAATTCTTTTTCGTTTAATTCTTTATAATTTCCTTCTTCTATAAATATGCAAACACCTTTAAGTTCATAAATATCATCAAATAAAATATAACCTAAATTATTTTCTTTATCGTGATATTTATATAATGAACCTTCATATACAGTGTTTCCAACAACATATAATTTTTGTCTTTTTAAAATCATATCTTTAAGAACGTTTTTATTTTCTTCATCTATATAAATATTTTTATCTAAAACATCTAACACATCAATTATAGCCTTATCATATCCACTTTTTAAAATTATAAATTCATCCATTGTAAAAAATCTCCTTTAAAAAGGCATATATTATTAATGGTAACCAGAATAAACTAACTATAATTAATCCAATTATATATTTATAATTAATTAGTTCTTCTTTAAGCACATAATAGCATATAAAGAAAAATAAAACTGAAATAAGCAAATATATCGTTACCATTATAAAAACCTCTTAAAATTTATTCTGACAAGAATTAAAAGGAAAACATAGAAACCTATAATTCTTATCAATGCAATATATAACTGTATTTTAAAAAGCCTATGTTTTTATGGTGCTCACTGAGGGTATCGAACCCACTCGAGCCTTGCGACAACAGATTTACAGTCTGCCCATTCTCCTTAAATGATTAAGTGAGCATATTAAAGATAAAATATGTTTTCGTTATTTTTACTCCTAAGTACAGACCTCCTCGAGTGACTAGTATCTTCGCTGTTCGAACATTAGGCTTGTTTAAGTGGTGTACCTCCACTAAATCATTTTATTTTATCTTTTGGCGTCAACTCAAGGATTCGAACCTTGGGAGCTGTTACACTCGTCAGTTTTCAAGACTGCCGCATTCGACCACTCTGCCAAGTTGACATATATTCAGGGGCATTTTGCCATGAAAATTATATATGCATCTATAATTCTCTCAAAACTATTTTCACAGGATTCGAACCTGGTCTCCCCTCGATGGAGCATCTTGTGAGACTCGAACTCACCCATACAGCTTGGAAGGCTGTCATGCTAACCACTAACACTAAAGATGCATATATAAAACAGCAAATAAAGAAGTGGTTAAAATTTGACGTTTTATTTTATAATAAGGAGTCCTATATGGATTTGGTTGAATTGCTTAGACTCGAACTAAGAAACCAGGAATCAAAATCCTGTGTGATACCAATTTCACCACAATTCAATGTTTTTATAATAAGTTTTATTATTAATAATGTAACTTATTGTAGATTTACTTACATTAAACTTTTTTGCTAATGCTCTACAACCAAATTCTTTATCATTTTTAATATAATTATCTCTAATAAATTTTATTTGTTCATTTGTAAATTTTGATAGCTTATTATTAGAACCATAATCGTTTACTAATCCAATTTTTCGTGCATGTAAATTATTTTGTTTAGCTGTTACCCATTCTAAATTGTCAACTCTGTTATCTGTTTTTATTCCATTAATATGATTGACTTGTAGTTTATTTTTAGGATTTGGAATAAATGTTTTAGCTACTAATCTATGAACTAAAACTTTTTTTTGAATATTATTTTTAGATAAATCAACAAGAAAATACCCGCTATTACTTAAAATATTCTTTAAAATTCTTTTATTTAAAATAGTACCATTTCTAGGAGAACTGCTAACTCTCCCCAAATTACTTACTTGATATAACCCTTCGTAACCTTCAATATCTTTCCATATTTCTTGCATACTAACCTCATTCTCCTCATTCTATATTTTTAAAAAATAAAGGCAACGCGAATGAGGTTGCGCTTTCAATAAGTTAATTACTCTTATTTAGCCTTTATTTTGGCTGAGACGACAAGGTTCGAACTTGTGACCTATCGGTTAACAGCCGAGTGCTCTACCAACTGAGCTACGCCTCAATATTTTAAATGTTGTGCGAGATAGGACTCGAACCTATGACATCTTTATAGGTTTTGTTACTCTCATCTTTTTGTACTTCAAAGCTTATACACTACACTAACTATAAATTCTCTACCAACTGAGATACTCGCACATATATGGGTTGTGATATGGGATTTGAACCCATACTTGCAAAGTCACAGTTTGCCGTGCTAACCAATAACACTAATCACAAATGGTGTGCTAAACAGGATTTGAACCTGTAAAATCTAGCTTCTAAAACTAGCATGTATGCCAATTCCATCATTAGCACATAAATGTATCGGAAAGGATTCGAACCTTTAAGACTCAGGACACATATTCTATACTATAAATAGAATATGCAGCCCGAGATGTATGCCAGTTCCATCACCGATACATATGGTGCTTCCCCAGAAATATGTATGCCAATTCCATCAGAGAAGCAGGTTCTGCATTATAAAATGCACAATAATTATATCATAGAACCCAAATAAATGGAACCCTATAATAAAATGTATAAAAATCTTCCCGGATTAAATATACTACATTAATGATACCATTATATTTTTAATTTGTCAATATATTTTTTAAAAAATTATTCATATATAATTAATACTCTGTCATTAACGCGTTGTCCTGCAATAACGCTAGTAAATTTTATATCAATAACTTTTTTGTCAGCAATAAAATTATTGACACAATCACATAAAGTTTTTCCATCAGATGAACTTATTATTTCAACTTTCATATCATACCTCTATTAAATCTAATGCATCTTTAACACTTTTAGCAATACCTGCTTTTAAGTGCTTACTGCCTTTAGAATTTATAAAATTAATAAAATTTTCTTGTTCTTTACGAGCTTTACCTTTTAATGTTTTCACTTCAATAAAAACTACCAATTCCCCATCATCTCTAATAAATTGTAAATCAGACAAACCTGTAAAACCAACTTTTATACGAGAGCCATATTCTGTAAAGAAATTTCCACTTTGCTGCCTAATTACTATTCCATATTTTGACAGTTCTAACATTATTTCTTTTTGTATTTCAGTTTCCTGTTTGGTCATACTTTAATTCTCCACTTATAAGTTTTTCTAATATTTCGTTATAAAGGTTACCTATTAAACACATATTATTAGCTATAAAATCCGCTATTATTTCATCATTCCAAACAATTTGCATTAATCCATAGCTACCTATAACTGCATGCGTTAATTCATGTATTAATGTATATCTTAACACATGTGGTTTTAATCCATTTTGGATATAAATTTCTTGTTTTATGTAATCTATTTTTCCAGTATGAATATAATCGTCTATTAATAATCTTTCATCATTTTCTTCTACTATTATTATTTCATATTCATTACTATTTATTTCAAGTTTCATTAAAGCACCTCATCTGGTATATATTCTTTTTCTACTATTATAACAGGAACAGCATCAAATTCTATACTGAATGATATATTTATTTTTTTAATTTTACTAATTTCACAATCATTAAGATAATCTGATGCATGATTTTCAATATGTTTACCTGATTTTTTTATTAAATCTATATAATATTTTTTATTCATATTATTTTCCTTTCTTTTTTCTTGCTTGTATAATATAATAAGCCCAAGCTCCAGGATTTTTGTATCCTTTTTCTTTAGCATACGCAACTAATTCAGACATAGTTTTACAATTCCAAACTTCATTTTTGCGTTTGTAGCTTTCTTCCTTGCGTTTTTTAGCTTCTTCTTCACTGATTTTTTTAAGTTCAATTTCCTTTTTGTTTTCCAGCTCTTTCTTAGTTGGTATGTTTGAAAAACCACAATAAGGACAAGCAGTTAAACTTCCTTTGTATGTTTTATAACACTTTTGGCAAGCTTTTATAACAAGATTTCCAAAATTATCATACACAGCTCTTTTAGGAATTTTATCGGATAAAGACCACTCGTGAGAATCTGTAGGTAAACCGTGCTTTTCAACATTATTTACAAAATCTATTATAATTGCTTTCTTTCCTTCTACTGGAGTTAATACTCTACAAGCTTGTTGAATAAACAAAGGCATTGATAACGTAGGTCTTAAAAGTAAGCCTATACTAGCAGTAGGAAGAGTTATTCCTTCTGAAATAAGATTACAATTACATAAAATTTTAAATTTATTTTCTTTAAAATCTTGTAATATTTTTACACGTTGTTTTTCAGGAGTAGAAGCATCCATATGAACTGCTAAAATATTGTTTTTATTAAACATTTCACAGACTTCTTGACTGTGAGCTATATTTGTGCAATATGCGATAGCTTGTCTATCTTCACCTAACATTTTATAATATTTTAAAATATCTCCAT
The DNA here is from genome assembly GCA_045537175.1 of Bacilli bacterium. Lineage (GTDB taxonomy): Bacteria > Bacillota_I > Bacilli_A > RF39 > UBA660 > SIG200. The sequence goes on along the minus strand of JAZSOX010000156.1, from coordinate 14,365 downwards.
AAATCGCAGGTTTTCTCATTTTTTCTGCTATTTGCTCATTATTATATTCTCCAGCGACTAAATCAACATTATCTAAATCAAGCTGTAAATCTGGTGCATAATAATCAAAGTCTGATACTGCTCCCATTTTTATTAATTCTTTAATAGATATTCCTTCAACTAAACTATCTGCTAAAGTTAATGGTTTCCCATCAAGACGAGCAGGAGTAGCCGTGAATAAAACTCTTTTACAATTATAATATTCACATATTTTTCTATAACTATTTGCTTCGCTTAAATGTGCTTCATCTATTATAATTAAATTCACATCTCCATTTTCACCTAAATGATTAACCTCAGTAAAAACGCATTCTATTCTTATGTTGGTCATATCAATATTAAATTTATCGAATAATTCTTTATGTTGAGATATTAAAGACCTTCTATGTGCCAAAACTAACACATTTCCTTTTTTAGAACCATCAACAGCCATTTGAAGCATTATGTAAGATTTTCCGAGAACGGCAAGGAAGTACACAGCATACTCCCTGTGCGCCTTGCATAAAAGCTTGTTTTGTTTTATTATAAACATCATCTTGATATGGTCTAAGTTTCATTAATTTTCCCCATAATTTTCTATCATTTTAACTTGTGATGCTCTGTCTATTTCAGCTAAACTAATAAAGTCTAATACTTTTTCAGACCAACCAGCAATAATATTTGTTCTAGCTCCATCAAATTGTTGTGTTCCATAACCTTGTAAATCAATAGCATGAACCCATAAATTTGAATTGATTTCTTTTCTATATTTAGATGCTAAATGTTCACAAGTGTCTTTGTAGCCATACCAACTATTATTTATAACATTATCACTAAACATAATTAATCTATCAGCCTTAATTTCTTTATTAATCATTTCTTCTAATGGTAATTGCATTAGTGTGCTACCACCATTAAAAGGTATGTTCATAGCTGTCTCTATAATTCCATTTCTTGTAGAAATTGATTGTTTCTTTAAATTACTGTCAAAAGTATAGATAATAGCATTATCGCATATTTTTGTTGCTAACACAGCTAATAATCTAGCTATATCAGCACATCTTATACTTGAATTATTAGAAATAGTTCCTCCCATACTTCCTGATGTATCTATAGCAATAACAGTTGTACCTGAAATTTTTTGCATATTTTCCACAGAATATTCTAATGCTGTTTCTAAAACATCAAATACCTTTGTTCCAGCTTTAGGAACACTTTGTAATTCTCTATATGCTGCAAAAAATCTGAAAGGTAGTTGTTTGCTCTTTAAAACAGCCTCTTTGTTTGTTAATAAATCATAAATTTTATTAATATTTTTAGGACCAGCATTGATTATATTTCTTAAATTTCTTAAGGCTGCCATATAACCAAGTTTATTGTTTTCAATTAAAGTTTCCCATGATTCTTCATTATTACCTTTTTCAGATAATTCAGTTTGCCATGTTTGAATTGCTGGTAAATCATCATTTAATATTTGATTAAATATTTTTTCTTGTTTAGAATCTTTTGGTTTAGCGTGAGTTAATTTTAAAACATCTTTAAATTTAATAGATTTATTTCCACCGTTATATTTTTTAAATGAATAAGCATCAAATTTATTCATAGCTATTGCTAATGCTTTTTTTAGTGAATTTGGAATTGGTTTTCCAAACATATCTAAATAGCAAGCAAGAATTTCAGTGATATCATCTGCTCTTTCTACTACATCAGCTACTACAACTTTTGTATATAATTTAGAGTTATTATGATTTGCTACAATACATGTAAGAACGTGAGATACACTTCTTAGATGCATTTCTTTTCTTGTATATCTAGCTAAATTAGCTACGAATTTTGCTCCTCCATTAGCAATTACTTTTGTTGCATTTTCAATAATTTCTTTAGAATTATCTCCATAAAACTTCTTCTCATTGAAGAAAGTTGTTAATACTTGTGACATAAGCAATTCTTTATCATTCATAGAATATGCTAATTGTCCTTCTTTGTTTTTTGTCATTTTAGTATTTGTTTCATTAAATTTTGACATATTATTTCTCCTTTCTTAATATAAAAAAAGAAGCACTATTAAATAGTACTTCTAAAGGGCAATTAATTTGCTAAGAATAATCGATAAGAGCTATACTGTTGGAATCGAACCAACTTAGATTTTTTTAAGAAAAATTGATAAACCAAATATCGAAGTAACTCTTATCTGCACTATAGCAAAAATTAAAAACTTTTTAAATTAGAAGAAAATCAATAACAGTGCATATTTTATTTATCGCAATAAATTTAATGCTGTTTAAAAGGAGCGGATAGATTTAACTATCTGGTACTACTGAAGGGAATTACCAATCCTTAAAGATGGCATGTAGCCATAACCTAATTTAACTGTTTGAAGTAACTGTTATTTACACTATCTAATATTTATATTTATTTTTAGGCTATTAGGAGAAAGGGGGTGAATACAGACTATAATATTTAAATATAGGAATCGAACCTATTACATCTTATACCCAATACAAGCGCTCTACCAATTGAGCTAAATTAAACGAAGTAACTGTATTCTATCACTACCTAATAGTTATTATATTTAATTTTATATGGAAGAATAATCGATAAGAGTACAAATACGTTGCTCTACCAACTGAGCTACAGAGACGGGTGCCCCCATCTCGCTTGGACTCGAACCAAGAACCTACGGCTTACCATGCGAAGTAACTCTTATCTGCACTATCCATTTCTTTATGCTTTTATCAGTAACAATAAAAACAGAAAGAATCTTAATCTTAATATGTTTATATGATACCATTATATTTAATTATTGTCAATAGTTTTTTCTAAAATTTCTTCTTTTTTTTCTTTTAATAAATCAATAATTCTTTTTGCTTCATTTGAATTTCGTCTACTTAAATAATCTATATAATAATCATATACAGGTATTTGCATTATTCCTTTATTTTTTATATTTATAATAAAATATGATTGTAAAAATTTTATATTTCTTTCAATAAATGATTCTTCACAATAATAATAATCAATATAAAGAGCTGTTTTTGCATGTGCCAATTTATTCCATATTTTACCTGTGTCATTCCACCCCATACCTTTACACATATATTTTTTTGTTATAGGATTATATATTTTTACTCCATAAAAATCATTTACATCATTTAAAATATACTTGTCAATAACATCTAATAAATATTGCATATCTTCTTGCCAATAAATTTTTTTTTGTTTTTTTAATGATTCTTTTATTTTATTTGTTATATCTTTAATTTCATCTATGCTATAATCTAACATATATTATTTCTCCTTAAATTAAATTTTAAGGACATTAAATCTCAGGGGCGAATAATTTAATGTCCTACTTGCTAAAGTTTGTTATTTTTAATCCTCGTTAATTAGAAAGGTAAATCTGAATCGATACTACTATTTTCTGGAATTGTTGTATTAGATTCTTCAGAATTTTCTTTCTTGCTATCTGCAAAATACACTTCTTCTGCAATAACTTCTGTAACATAATGTTTTACACCTTGGTCATCTTCCCAATTTCTTGTTTGTATTCTACCTATTACAGCTACTTGTTGACCTTTTTTAAAGTAATTATTAACAAATTCTGCTGTTTTTGACCAAGCAACAATATTAATAAAATCTGCTTCTGGTTGTCCTTCTTGTTTAAATCTTCTATTTACTGCTAAACTAAAATTTGCGCACATTGTGTTATTTGTTTGAGTATATTTAATTTCAGGGTCTCTTGTTAATCTCCCCATTAAGATTGATTTATTCATTATTTTTTCCTCCAAATTAAATTTCCGTCCTCCTCCACCTATTCAGAAATTATTTTTTTGTAGTTTTTCTTGTTCTAGTTTTTGTAACTTTTTCAGTTTTAGGTAAATCTTCTATTTTTTTTACATTATTACTTTTAGCTACTTGTCTTTCTGCGCGTAATTCTTCTTGTAATTGTTTGTTTTCTTGTTCTAAAACTTTCTTTTCTTTTAAAATACAATCGTATTTCATTTGAATTACTTTTAATTTTTCATATTCATAAAATAAATTTACATAATTTTTACAAGTTTTTCTTAACTGAATTACTGTGTAAATATAACAAACAAGTGCTATTAATGATAAAATACTAATTATTACCATTCTACATCCCTCCTCTCATATTAAAATAATCTTTATAATTATAAATATTAATAACTTTTGCTATTGATTTACAATAATCACATTTTCCACATTTAGTAGGTTCAATTAAACCATCTTTTATCATTTTAAATCTTTTAATATGAGATTTAACAAATGCTAATTTTTCATTTATAATTTCTTGTGGAATTTTTAACAAAGCACGTTCAGATATTTTTTCTTTAGTTAAAGCTGCTATAATAAATGGTAATTGTACGCCAGTATTTTGTCTAACTACTTCTTGATATATAGCTGCTTGTATTGTATAGTCATAAAAATCAATAAAATTATCTTTACAATGGTCTTTGTCATTCCAAATTAAATTAAAGTCTTTAACTGCTTTTAAATCTACAATACATTTATTTTTAAAATAACTGTCTATTTTAATTTTAACAGGTACACCTTCAATTTCTCCTGTCATAATTACTTGATGCTCTCCGTTAATATATTTCATAAATTTAGGGTCTTTTTCAGCTTGATTAATTATATCATCTAAATTTTTAAATTCTGATTTTAATTGTCCTTTAGTTTCTCCTCTGCTTGAAAACATTTCAGGATGTTTTTCTTTGAAACTTTCTATTGTTCCAGAAAAATATTCATCAATATAACTACTTGCAAGTAATGATGTAGATTTCTCTTCTTCTATTTCTCCATTAATTTTTTTCAATGCTTCAGTTTCACATTTTAAAAAATCTTTAAATTGAGAAGAACCTATATATTTGAGTTCATTTTCTTTACTAAAATAGTTTTCTTCTGTTAAAACCATATATTATTCCTCCAATTTATATTATTTTTTCTTAGATTTATTTATTTTTTCAATTTCAGTATTAATTTTTCCATCTTCTGTTAAAATGTCATATCTTTTTAAGATTTCTATTTTTGTTTCATATGTTTCTGCAATTTCTAATTGAGCCTTAACTTCTTCTATCTTATATTCTATTGCACGTAATTTTTCTCTTCCTTCAAATCTTATATTTTTAATTTCATATTTTGTTTTTTCAGTAAGTAAATGTTTTTGTCCAAATGAAAAAGCATCTTCTTCATTATTATCTAATATAACATTAATTTGATTTTCTGCATCTTGAATAATTTGTTGTATTATATCTTTTTCTATTAATTCATCAATTTTTTTAGCTGTTTCACAATGTATTTTTTCTGTTATATTTCTCATATAAAAATTTAATATTTCCATACAATTTTTCTCCTCTTTTTTTATTTTTTTATCTAATTCTTGAATTATTTCATTTATTTTTGTCACAGTTAATGGATAAGAATTCAATTGAATTGATGAAGTATTATTTAACCTTGAATATTCTAATTCATTTTCACTAAACCATTCATAATCTATTTCATAACTTCCATCTGCTTTTACACATTTATAAGGTAACTTCGTATCACCTGTATCTATAGTAACAATTATTAATTTATCTCCTATTTCAAATCCATGTGTGTTTTCTCTTTTTACATAATAAACAATATCTCCAACTTTAAATTTACTCATTTACTTCTTCCTCCAAAATATCATCTACTATTTCTGGTTCTTCTGTTTTACTATAAGTTACTATAGGTTCTTCAATTTCTTCTGCAATATACATTCCTTGTAATGAATCAGTAAACGCTTTTCTTAATGCTGTGGCTTCTGCTACTTTAGTAATCATTACAACAGATTTAGTTTTCCAATTTGTATTTAATTCACCTGTTTTAGTTCTTCCTGCATATTCATCAAAATTTACTTCTTGATATATTGGGTATTGCCAATCTTTTCTGTGTACTCTACACCAAGCTCCTATTAATTTTTCTTTATCTTTAATATAACAATGCCCTATTTTATTTAATAGTTCTCCATCTTTTTCAACTATAATTCCACTTTCCATTCCGTTGAATTTAGGATGTTCTATACCTCTTTTAAAATAAACATCTTTGCTTACAATCATACTTGCTGGTTGTGTACCATATTTAATTAAATATGCATCTTTATTAAATGGATTTAGTTTATTCGCTTTACACATTCCCATAAACATTATTATTTCTTGGTCTGTAACTTTGCCTTCTCCTGTTACTAAATATTTTCTTACAATATCAGCAGTAAGTTCAATTTCTCCAGTTGTTGTCATTATTTTATTATCTTCTTTCTTCGCAACTAATTGATTTTCCACTTTCTTTTTCCTCCTTCTTCTTCAAATAATATAAACGATTTCTTTCTTTAATTTTTTCTTTATTTTCTTGTCTCCATTGTTTACGTTTTTCCTTTAATTCGTCAATATTATTTGCATAATATTCTTTATTATAATCTAATATTTTTTGTCTATTTTTTTCTCTATATTTTGCTTGTGCTTTTTTTTGAGATTCTGTTAACATATAATTTCCTCCTCTTTTTTTGATACCACTATTATACCAAAAAAATAATTATGTGTCAACATATTTTATTCATCCTCTAATAAATAATTATTTTCATACATTTCATTTAAGTCTGTATTAGCTATATCTTTTATTTTTCTTAAACCAATATGTCCCAATGAAATATTTAATTTTAAATATTCTTCACATTTATGGTCAATTCTTTTTAATAAATATTGTTGTTTTTTTATTATTTGTTTTAATTCTCTATTATCTTTTTTATATTTTTTTTCATTTTTTATAAATTCTATTATTTCTTTTATCATATTATTTTCCACTTCCTTCTTTTAAAAATTTTTCAGCAATTATTTCATCTGTTTCAAAGTCTTTGCAATAAATAAAATTGCTATTAGTTGTAAATTTATATAGAATTTTACAAGGTTTAAATTTAAAAAAACCTTCAAAACCTTCTATTTCGTGTAAATCATCATCCATTTTCATTTTCATTTTCATCACCACTCATTTTTTTTGATTTTATCAATCTCATCTTTTAAAAACTCCATATTATTTTTCCTCCTTTGCTTGTATCTTAACACTAAAAAATAGTGGTGTCAATATATTTTTATATTACATTTGTGTTACATTTTTTTCAATAAATCTTTTGGCTTCAGCTTCACTATAAAATTCTTCTATAATGAGGCTTCCTGCTTTAAGTGTTTTAATTATTATTTTAAATTTATAATCATCATCTTTTTTTATATACATACTCCAAATTTCATTATCTGGTAAATGTACAACTAAAGTATTACTTTCATTTTTTATTATCATATTATCCCTCCCACATTCCTAATTCGCTATAAGTTTCTGGTTTTATAGATAAACCATCAATAGTATCATATCCATTATATTTACATATTTTAAAATTGTATCTGTTCTTTAAAATTTCGTCTATATCTTTATTTTTTATTTTTCCTTTTCCACCATTATTATAATCTACCCATTTATAATAAATTTTTTTAAAGTCAGTCTTTTTAAGTCTATTTGTGGGTAATAATGTTACTTTTTCACAACATTCTTCTATAAAACTTAATAATGTATTATTTTCAATTTCATATTGTTGTCTTAATTCTGCCATTTCTTCTGGAATTACAAATTTATAATTATCTTCTCTTAATTTATTTAAGAAAAATAACGCTTGTTTTATAATTGCATTTCTTTCTTTCCACATTTTATTAAATATTTCAGGGTCTTTCTTTTCATCTGGAATTACATTTTTACAATAAACTATTAACATTCTATCATAAACCCATTTTCCATCATCTCCACCAAATAAAGGTAATTTATTACAATTAAACCATAAAAAACCTTTATATTGATAAGGAAAAGTTCCTCTGTGTTTGAATTCTATTGTTATTTTATCTCCACCAGTTACTTGTTTAAATATGCTCATATCAGTTATTCTTTGGAAACTCATATCATTACTTCCTGCTAGTCTTTTTTTATATAATGATGCTGTTCCAAATCTTTCATTAAGCTGCTTTAAATCTATTGTAGATACATTATTTTCTCCAATTAATTCCTCTACTAGTCTTTTTAATTGACTTTTTCCTGTATCTCCTGCTCCACAAAGCATTAATGATTTTTTTGTTTTACTACATGGAATATTGCTCATTATTAATCCCATTATTTCCATTAACATCATATAGCTTTCTACGTTTCCATCTACTAAATTCATCATGTAACTTTCAAATACTGTTGCTGAATCTTCACATTCTTCTATTTCTTTATATTTTGCAGGTATTTGAATTGTACTTAAAATGTCAGGAGAATGAGGAATAAGCTCCATTGTATTTATATCTAATATACCGTCTTCAAAATTAATTATCTCTTCATTAGAATCTAAACTTTCATAACTTATAAATTTTAAATCTGTTGTTAAGTCATTAAAAACTTCATTAATTTCTCTTGTTTTTCTTAATTGGTATGGAATAAAACTCTTTATAAATCCTTTAAACTCTTCATCAGATACATTTTTATATACACCATTCATATATACATAAATCATTGGTGTTTCCATCGCATCTCCCCTTACAAAGAAATAATGTAAATTATTTCTTATAAAGTTAGATAATTCCATAGGAAGAACTGTATAGTTTCTTTTTGTAATGTTTGGATTTTTTGTATCTTTTTCTTCTATTATTATCCATTTTTCTATTGGTAGAGATTGTATCAAATATTTTTTAAATATTAATGAATTTTGTTTTTCTTTTTCAATTAAGTTTTTTTCATTACTGTTTTCTAGTAGAGTTATCATTTTTTTCCTCCTATGTGTTTTTTTCGAAATAATAATCTAATAAATCTTCTTTTCTCCTATCTGTAATGCTTATATTTTCTTTTAGAATTATAAGATTCCAAGCAATTATTTTTGTACATTGTTGTCCATTAAAAATTTTAGATAAATATTGCTCTGTAATTCCTATTATTTCTCCAATTGCTCTTAAGTTTCTTCCATCTTTCAATTCTTTTATCTTTTCTTGTCTTATTTTATACATTCTTTTTTACCTCACTATGGTATTATTTTAATTTATTTCTTCATATATTTCAATAATATTATCTTGAAACATTTTAAAAATTACATCTGGAATTTGTATAGCATAATCTATTTCTTCCCAGACAACGTCATTATAAGAATCTCCTTGTTTTATTTGATTACTTAAATTATCATTGTAATAAAATCTTAATGCTCTATCATTATCTGCTGTTGTATTAATTAATATGCTACTATGATAATCATTATTAGATTCTATAATATATTCATAAATATCTTTACCAAATAAAATTTTTTCTCCAGTTTTTTTAAATCCATAATTTAATAATATATCTAAATCTATGTTTTTTCTTACTCTTATCATTTTATTGTACTCCTTTTTCTAATATTTGTTTTGCTTGATAATAAGTATAAAATGTAAGCCCTAAATTTTCATCTGTAAAGACTGAATGGTCTATTAAATGCTCCATATCCATATCATCATCTAATATAACAAAATTTTCTATGTTTTTATCTTCATTATTATCTAACCATTCTTGTATTTCTAATCCTCTTGCTATATTTAATACAGCTGTTCTTCCTAATATTTCAATGTTTTTATCTAAACCTGCATTATATAAACATTCTTTATAATTATCAAACATTCTCCATGTAGACGTTACTACTATTTTAGCTCCTGTTTCTCTACATAATTTATTTAACCAAGCAATGGCTTGTATATTATTTACTTTATTGTCTGTTGGAAAGTTAAAGTTAGGTTCTCCATTTATGTCTTGAAACCATAATGTATTAACTACTCCATCATAATCTAAAAATATTACTTTCATTTGTGTTATTCCTCCAATTCTATAAAATTTAATATTATTACAGTTTTATAATGATATTTATTTTCTATATATTCTGTTAAATTTTCTAGTATTTCATCATCATTAAGTTTTTTCTTAAGTGTAAAAAAGCCACTGGCAAGTCCATTTCTTATATTTCTTTCTGAATAAAAAAATGAAACCCAATATTTATATTTCTTTTCTTCTTCCATATTATCTCCCTTCTAACAACTCTGGATTTTCGTATATGTTTCCTATTATTTCACATTCAAAAAAGATAGACCAATCAAGATAATCCCAATCTCTTTTATTTAATATTTCTCCATCAAATCCAGAAAATTGATTAGTATCTGAACCACCTTTTGTTTTTCCATTACGTATTTTATAAACAACTTGTGATATTATTTCTGATTTTTTAGCTCTTTTACCATAACCTTTATTACCAAAACTTCTTATAATATCTCCTTCATATATTTCTTTACCATTTATATCTTTAAATCCGTGTATATTGTCCTACTGTTTCTCTATTTACTTTCCCATAAGTTCCTAATGGTGTTTCATCTGGTGTTATAATAGTAGCTCCATCATTTCTTATTTGTAAATTTCCATAACACCATTTACCACTTACTTCACTTTTTCCTCTAAATATTATTTCTCTCATTTAACCACCCCAATTCTTTGCATTTTTCATTTATTGCTTTTAGTTCTTCTACTCCAAAACCTTTAATTCCATCAAATAATACTAGTTTAGGTGACATTCTAAAAGTTATTGTATGTTCGATTAAATCTCCCATAAGTCTTTTTTTATAACCATATACTATATATGTATCTGATTTAAATTCTATAATCCTATATCCTAATTCTTTAAACATATCATCTGCATTTTTCATTGTTCTTTACCTACCTTTAATTTCCAAAATATAGCCACCATGCCATAACTGACTTATTAATTTGATTTTCTTTTAATTCTTTTATTTTTTTGTTATTTTCTTTATACATTTCTATTTCTGCTTTAATTAATTCGTTACTATTTAACTCTGGATATTTTAAAACCATTGTTGTTAAATCAGCATCTTTTAACACTTTGTCATATGTTTCTTGTTCATATTCCATATAAGATTTAATTGTATTTTTTATTTTAGTTTCTATTTTTAAATTTTCTTCTTCATACATAGCTAATTTTTTTTCTATATTAAATGGAAAATTTCCTAATATCACAAGTGTTATAACCAATATTAAAACACCTGCTACTAATGAACCTCCGACAACATTTTCTTCATCTGCACACATCCCTCCAATAAATATTCCTATACAAATTACTAATAAAACTAATAACATTATTTTTCACTCCTTACATTTTTAATTTTTTCCATTACTGGTGTATATTCCATCCAATCTTGATACATTATTTATCACCCTCTTTTAAATTATATCTATCTATGAATTTATATAATTCTTCTTTCATATAATTTGGAATTTCATATGTATTTAATATTACTCTACTTGCATATAATCCAGTTGCATAACCTCTTCTTAAATAACAACCTTCTTTATGCTTAAAATCAATAACTATTGATTTTTCGTGTTCTCCTTGATATCGTGGTATTTCTCCTATTCTAATTATTTCAGGATTTTCAAGTGTACCTAAATCTATTGTAAAATCACAAAACATCCATTTTTCTATTTTAGTTTCATCTTCTACAAATTCTTCATAACCTTCTTTTCTTTTTTCATATGTCTTTTTATAAAATCTTGTTTCACATAACCAATTCATTATTTCTAATATTATTTTTGGTAATTTATAATAAACTTCAAATTTTTCATCTTCTTCCATATTATTCACCTACCTTATATTCAACACTTTTAAACATTTCTTTCGTAACAAGTGAATTAATGTCACTTTCATATATATCTTCTGACCTTCCAAAATCAATAACACATATATGGTCTTCATATATATAAATTACTGGATAACCATTCACATAATCACCAACTTCAATTAAATCTATTATGTTTTTAGAATGTTTTACTATATCTTTTGAACTAACTTCCTTATATGTAGCACCATATTCTTTTTCTTTTCTATCAATTCTATATTCTCTTTCTAATATTCTTCCACCAAAGCCCGATTCAGAAATTTGATAAATAATTTTTGCAATTCCAAATTCCTTAGTTCTTATATAATCTCCAACTTCTATTTTATTTTCCATCATCTGGACATACTCCTTTTTTTAAATATTCATTAATTTCTTTATAACATGTATTACACAAATCAACTTCTTTTTCAAGCCCTCCATAACGATTAAAAAGTTTAATTGTTAAAATACTATTCAATTCTTTATTACATTTATCACAATAATATCTAGTCATACTATCTCCTTTCTAATTTTTAGCTTTAAAATTATATATTGGTCTAATTATCTTTTTAATTTCTACTGTATCTTGTATATTATCTATTATTTCTTGCATAGGCTTATAAACAAAGGGGGCTTCATCTATTGTTTCTTCGGTTACACTTGTTGAATATACACCTTCCATACTTTTTACAAATTCATCTAATTGAAATACTTCTTTTGCTTTACTTCTGCTCATTAATCTTCCTGCACCATGTGGAGCTGAACAATTCCAATCTTCATTTCCTTTACCTACTGCAATAATACTTCCATCTCTCATATTAATTGGTATTAAAACCTTTTCATCTTTTGCTGCAGAAATAGCACCTTTACGAACTATATTATCTTTAAAAGATATATAATTATGTATTGTTTCAAAACCATCATTTGTAAAAAATAAAGCCATAGGATTTTCAAAATATTTCTGTAATATTACATCTGCTATTTCAAATCTATTTATAGTTGCATATTCTTGACATATTTTCATGTCGTGTAAATACATATCTCTATATTTACCTTCTAAATAACATAACTCTTTTGGTAAATGAGGCTTTTTGTTTTTATATTTTTTTTCTAACTTTATTATAGCTGCTTGTATTTCTGATTTTCTGCCTTGCTTTTTATATGTATTAATTAATTCTTCTTTCTTTTGATAAAATTCTTCTTTACCTGAACATAATTCAATAGCTAAATTTTGATAATAGTCTGCGACTTGTTTTCCTAAATTTCTTGAACCTGTATGTATAACTAAATATTTATTACCTTCATCATCGACATCTATTTCTATAAAGTGATTTCCACCGCCTAGAGTTCCTATAGCTCTATTAAATTTCTTTGTTTCTTTTAATTCTCTTAAACAATATAATTCATTGATTTTTTCAAAATCTATCAATTTATGTTCTCTTATATTTTTTCCTGCTGGTATGTATTTATTAACTACCTCATCAAACTTTTCTAGGTCTATTTCTTCTTTTCCTAATTCAACACATAACATACCGACAACCAATATCTACTCCTACTATATTAGGTATTACTTTATTACCTAAATCAGCAGTAAAACCTATTACACAGCCTTTTCCTGCGTGTACATCAGGCATTATTCTTACTTTACAATTCTTAAATGGCTCTTGTTTTAACAACAATTCAATTTGTTCTCTTGCTTCATATTCAATATTATCTGTAAATATTTTTAAATCTTTCATACTATCTCCCTCCTATGTTCCCGACATTTATGTCGGTAACATCTATATCTTTTCTAATTTATTGGAAAAAAGCTTCCACTTTCTTTCGCTCTCTTTATTTTGTTATCAATATACTTTTGAAATTCCTCGTTTTCTTTTTCTTTTTCTTGTCTACTTTCAAACAGTTGTGCAATTATGTCATTATAAAGTTCATCTCTTCTTTTTTCTTGCCCATTACTCGCATAGCCTCCTATATCAAGTTCTTCATATTCGTGTACTTTTTCTTCTTCAACTTTTACTCCATAATATGTGCCACCTTCGTGTCTATTTTTTTCATATTTAATTACTCTTTTTATTAAATCAGCTCTTATTATTCCATCTGGTACTTTTATAAATTTAGCCATCTTCATTCACCTCAACATTAACATTATAATCTTCAATTATTTGTTCTGATATTTGCTCTATCATTTCCATTCTTGCTTTTATTTTCCCATTATAATAAGACATAGTACATACCAATATAACTATTATTACATCAGTAAATAAAAACCATATAAAATCTTTAATTTTCTCCATCTTCTTCAACTCTCTTTCTAAAGTATTCTTTTATACAATTTTCACATTCATCATTTACACACTTATTCAAAGGTACATCTGTATTACAAGGTATATGTGATATAGTGTGGTCATAATCAGTTAAAATATCATTTTGTTCATCAATATGTTTAGCCATATAATCTATCATCTTATCTTGTTTTTCTATTAGGTTTAGAATTATTTCTTTATTAGTTGCTTCAAATTCACTTTTAATATCTAATGCTGACAACCAACCTATTGCTTTCTTTTCTTCTTCATTCATATGTTATTTCTCCTCATTTAAATAATATATTTCTTGCA
>JAZSOX010000136.1:0-13570 GCA_045537175.1 Bacilli bacterium | reverse complement strand
ATAAAAAAAGTAATTATTTTAAATAATTACCTTATTTACATTTGTAAAATCTAAGCTAGCAGTTTCAACAAAATCTTCACTACCAACAATATTTACTAAACTATTTAAATATGAATTATAAGTTTCACTATAATCTATTTTTATATTTAGATTTAAACCTATTTCTTCATATATTTTATTAGCTCGACTTACTAAATAAGTAATTGTGCCAATATTACCTTCATTAATATATAAAATATATTCTCCTTCATAACGTGTAATATCATGAATAATTTTTAAAACACTTAATATATCGCCTTCAGTAATAATAATATTACCTAAACAAGGGGAATAAATTATTGTTTCTGCGGTTGTAAATTCTAAAAAATTAATTATATCTTCACTTGTTACATTTAAACCAAGAACATTGTCCGCTGCAATTAACATATCAAATGATTCTCTTTCTTCACTTATAAATTGCAATAATCTAGGATAAATATTATTCATTTTTCAACACTCCACTATTCAAACTATTTATAAAGTCTATAGCATCTTCCATTCTATATGTTCCATTAATTTCACAATATAAATTTCTTTGCCAATCATTTACAGAAGTGTGGAATATTCTTTTTATTCCTGACTCTGGAAACGTTTTAATATATTCAACTAAATTAATTCTAGACATTTTACTCATTTCTATAAAATTATCAATATTCATTACATATGTTGCAGTGTGTACTGCTGGATTCATTGTCTCTTCATTTTCCCAAAATTTTTCTAAAATGATTTTTCCATTTGGATAAACAAAAGCATAATAACCACTAAAAGTATTTAGTCCTTTTATTGGTCTACCAATAAATCCCGAATTTTCTAATATACTAATACGCATATTTACTTCATTTATTAATTCTGTTTTATCTTTATTTTTAATTCTTTTGTTATAAGTAGTATTACTATGAGGACCTCTTTTAATTCCCTCACCTTCCGGTAAAAATTCCCAATTAGCTTTTGTATCACTTGCATATAATTGAGTCAATTTTTCCATTAGTCCAATATCTTTATACTTTTCTTTAGTGCCATCATCTAAATTAGGAAGTTTGAATGATTTTGCTTCAGGGTGTCTTTTCATCAATTCTTGAAAATCAAGTTGCATATTCCATCTTGAATATCTTATTCTTTTACCGCTAGGTAAAGTAAATTTTATTTTTGGATCATATCTTTTATCAGTTTTTACTACTTCCTCTACTGCATTTTGATAATAATATAAATAAGCATAACTATTATCCAAAGAGCCATTTTCTTGTTCACGTATCAAACTAAATTCATAAATTATTTTTGCAAACAATAAATAAAAAGTATCTGGATCAAATGCTTCACTTAATTTTTTATGATCCACTTTTCTATCAAAAAAATCTCCTAATCCTAACATTCCTTTTTGGAAATCTGTTGTTATTTTATAAGCTGATTTTATATAATCCGCAAATTCCATTTTTTTCTCATAAGGGGCATAATCTTGCATTGCAACTTCAAAATATTCTGAATTAAATTCTTTCTCCATTAAATCTTTTAGTTTTAAAGCCTTTTCTTTTAGTGCTTCAGAAAAAGCCATATTAATAGTATCATTATCAATGCTTATATTGGATAATAAACTCATTAAATATTGTTGATGTTCATCATCTGTTTTTCTATATCTATCGATATTTTGGCTTAAAAAACTAGCAAGTTCAATATAAAAATCCACTTTTGAATAACGAAGACATCTTCCAATATTATCAGAATTTGGTTGGGAAATCATGCCAACATGTAAATCTAATATTCTTGGGGTTTTAAAAATTTCTTCTAATGGTTTTTGATATGTCTCTCTATAAAATTCTTCATATAGATTCTTTCCGTTTACTACTTTGGCATTTGTTTTTAAATTGTTAATTGTAAAAATCCAGTCACCACTATAAGAAGGAACCGGGTCAAAGATTACACTTGAGCCATTAAATTGTTCAAAGAATTCTTCCATTGTCATTATAATCACTCACTATCATACTAATTATAGCATTCTTTTATTCATTATAAAATAATAAAAAAAAGAAATTTAATATTTCTTTTCAATTACTGTGTCAAATAATATTTGGTAAAACAATTCGGGATTAACCTTATATGCCACTTTACAATTTCCTAAATCATTTAATTTAACATATGATTTCCCAATTTCTTCGCCATTTATTTCAACACTAACCATAGCTTTTTTTAATTCTACAACATTCGGATTAATTAAATAAGCTATTGTTAATGGATCATTTAGTATTAATCCATCATGACCACATTTACGATCAAATGCTGCTCCTAATCTAGTAATTTTATATAAAATACGTGCAAGTTCAGAATTATGATTTTCTAAGTAATTTTCATATTTTTCTGCTAATGGTAATTTAGTAGTAACGTCTAATCCTAACATTACTATTTCTTTTATTTCAGAGTCAAACACTATCTTAGCCGCATGAGGATCTTTATAAAAATTAAATTCTGCATATTCAGTAACATTTCCTTTACCAACAGCTCCACCCATTATAATTAAACTTCTTAAATTTTTAGCAAAATTTTTATCTTTTAATATAGCTAAAGCAATATTAGTAAGTGGCCCAACTGCTACTACATCAATTTCTCCTGGATGACGATTTACTTCTTTAATTAAATATTTTATTGCATTACCTTTGCAAAATCTTCTTATTGATTTATATTCTAAATCACCAAAACCATTTATTCCATGAACATATGCAGCATCTTCAAATCTAACTTTTAAAGAATCTTTTGCTCCTTTAAAAACAGGAACATCATCCCTATTACATAAATTCAAACATTTAAAAGCATTTCTTATACCATTTTTTATGCCACAGTTACCACCCACGACTGTAACACCTAATAAATCAATACTTTTACTCATTCCAGCCAAAATTATGGCAAAAGCATCATCTACTCCTGGATCTGCATCAATTATTATTTTATTCATTACTTAACTCCATTTTCTTTATGTAATTTTGTACTTCTATTTTTGTAGGAATTGAAGATTGAGCACCTTTTCTTGTTACTACTATTGAAGAAACTATATGTCCATATTTTATTGATTCTTCTAATGACTTACCTAAAACTATGCTATTAACAAGACCAGCAGTAAAACTATCACCTGCGGCAGTTGTATCTACAACCTCTACTTTCAAAGCATCAAATTTTTTATATCCATTTTCATTTACCAATAGTGAACCATTAGCACCTAAAGTTACAATAACATTTTTTACTCCCTTGCTAAGTAAAACTTGTGCACCTTTTAAAATATCATCTTCATTATTTAATTTTATACCACTTAAAGTTTGTAACTCAGTTTCATTTGGTTTCATTATATCAATATTACTAAATAATTCTTCTGGTAAATCACATCTTGCAGGTGCTGGATCTAATACCACTATTTTTCCTAATTCTTTAGCAATTTTTGCTACATAATTAACTACCTCAATAGGAATTTCTAATTGCATTACAATGATTTTAGCTCTTTTAATATAACAAATATTACTATCTATAAAATCTTTTGTAATTTTTTCGTTAGCGCCACTAACTACGACAATACTATTTTCACCACTTTTATCAACATTTATAAAAGCGTTTCCGGTAGTAACTCCATTCATTTTAAATATTTTTTTAGTGTTAACATGAGATGATTTTAAATTATCTATTAACTGCTTACCATATTCATCATTTCCAACAGCTCCAATCATACTAACATTAGCGCCAAGTCTTCCTAATGCAAAAGCTTGATTAGCACCTTTCCCTCCCGGAACCAAAGAAAATTTATTAGCTATTATTGTTTCACCAGGAAGAGGACTTTTTGAAACTTCCGCAACAAAATCCATATTTAAACTTCCAATTACTAAAATATCTTTCATATGTAACTCTTTTCTATTATCTATTCTTATTTTCATAATAATAAAAACGCATACAATTGTCAATTGACGTACATTTTTTTGACATTTTATTTGCGTTGTATTAATTCTTAAATTTATTAATTTAGAATTGCCTATTTATCCAATTCATAATTATTAAAACAATATAATCTATCTCTTCTTTTGTTAATTCTTTATCTTTAGGAATATGATGCCATTTATATAAGCAATCTCTACAACAAGTTGCTGTAGCATGTTCTGCAATAAATACAGGATGCCCTTTCAGGGGTGTTTGTTTACCATCATTTAATATAGCTTTAGGTGCTAGTCTTTTATTAATAAAATTATATGCATGTTCCTCTATTTTTTCTATTCCTTTTTCTTTTATATACAAAATATCTTTTTCTTTTAATTTAAAACTACTTCTAAATTTGGATTTATTTAATCTATCTAAAATTTTATTAATATTATTGTTCATCAAACTTATTTTCTCTTTCTTTAAAAAAGTTATAATATATTTGAATGTTTTCTAATTCATTCCATTTTTTTGTCGTAACAGGAAAACTATCTAAATCGTAAATTTTAGCATTATCTAAATCCAACAAAAAAGGAGAATGGGTTGAAATAATAAATTGGCAATTATAAAATCTTGCAGATTCCTCAATAAATTTTTTTAATTTTAGCTGATTTTCTGCTGACAAACTATTTTCTGGTTCATCTAGAAAATAAATACTATCTTCTTTAATCTCTCTTTCCCAAAAGAGCAATGCTGATTCTCCATTTGATTGTTCAATAATGTTATTATTCCCAAGTCTATCTCTAATATATCTAGACATAGTTTTACTTTTTGATTCACAAGAATTTTTTACTTGTTCATAATTATTAAAATTTGAATTATTATCATCAAATTTATAACTTAGATATTCTTTTCCTAATTTTTCTTTAGTTCTATTTACATTAGAATTTATTGCCCTTACATCAAGTAAATAATCAAAAACATCATCACTAGTTATCAATTTTACTTCTAATGGGCTATCAAATGCCATATTATAATCACAATGCTCTACATATAAATCAAAATAAGAACCTTTATCTAATCTAGATTTTCTTTCTGCTTCCAACTTTTCAGAAATTATATTTAAAAGCGTACTTTTCCCAGAACCATTACCTCCATAAAATATAGTAATATTATCAAATTCAATTTTTTTAAATTCTTTTAAACTAAATATTCCTAGAGGATAATAATTATTGAAAATTCTTCTTCTCTCAATTTCCGTCAATACATGTTCTTGATAATCATTTAGTAACTCAAATTTTTTCAAATAAACCATAAAACCACCTAATTTCTATACTCTTTATTTACAACTCTTTCATACATATTATTTATAAATTCTTTAGTTAATCCTTTTTCATATCTATAATGACTTTTTTCATACTCTTCATTATATTTGTCTAAAGGAATAATTTTAAAATCATTCATATTTTTATTAAAATAATTAATCATTAACTCTGTATTTATGTTTTTAAATTCAACATTTTCATTTACTAATTCAACTTGTAAATTTGAAAGCAATCCTACTTGATAAGCATTATCAAATTCTTCTTCTCCCAAAGGTGTTCTTGCAATATCATCATCTGCAGAAACAAAATTTCCTAAAGAATAATATACTAGTGTTTGATGTTCATCACCTATTATTTCCAAAGGTTGAATTGAATGTGAATGACTTCCAACGATAATATCTACACCTAATTCATTTAAATATTTAGCCATTTCTTTCTGTTCACTATTTGGATTATATGTAAATTCTCTTCCCCAATGCATTAGCACTATAATTACATCGCTTACTTTTTCTAATTCTTTAATTTCATTTTTTAAAACATTTTTATATTCACTATTAACTTCTTTTGAATAAGGATCTTTATAGTATGCAATTAAATCTTTATATTCTTCTGCAATCTTTTGATTTGTTCCATACGTATAACTTAAAAAACCAAATTTAATACCTTTTATTTCTAACACTATTTTTTCATTTCTATCTTGAGTAGTTTTATAAGTGCCAACGGTTTTTATATCTGTATTGTTATCAAAGAAATCTATTGTAGAAATTACTCCTTCAATACCTCTATCATAAGAATGATTATTAGCTGTGCCTAAAATTTCAAAATCCAAAGTATTAACTAATGATCCAATATATTCAGGCGCACAAAAATTATAACCAACTCCACTAGATTTTAAATTATCATTTCCAATAACAACTTCCATATTTCCTATAGATAAATCATCTTCATCAAAATATGATTTTACTAAACTAAAATATTCATTTTTATTATATCCATTATCTATAGCATCATAAAATGGTTGTTCAAACAATAGGTCACCAACTAAAGTCAAATTAGCTACTTTTTTATTATCATTATTATTTTCTTCTTTGCTACTTAAAGGACAAGAATACTTATTCCATTTTAACTTTATTTGTGGAGCACTATATAATGAACAATCATAAGTGTCAAATAATAATCCTACATATTTTTTATTTAATCCTTCTACATCTTCTTTAAGAATAAATACAGGCTTACTATTTTTATAAATACTTATTACGTCTATTATTGAAAAAATTATTAATATAGTAATTATTCCAGATATAGATTTGATAATTTTTTTCATAAGTATCACCTAATTACATTATAACATAAAAAAATAAACCATTTAGGTTTATTCTTAATGATGATGTCTTTTGGAAAGTATAGACTCTATTTTACATTTTTCACTTTCACATTTTTCATCATCAGTTTCTATTTCAATAGTAACGTGCGAAATACCGTGTTTTTTTAACTCTGCTCTAATTTCATCTTTTATTTTGTTAGTGTTTTTGTTAATAACAACATGCATAGTAGCAAAATTATTATATCCATCAATACTCCAAATATGAATATGATGAACATCCAAAACATGTTTAAGCTCTAATAAATGATGTTTTATTTCGTCTATTGATAAACCGCTTGGAACTTTTTCTAAAAATAAATCTAATATTACTTCAAAATTTTTAAGTGCATTTACTAAAATGTATGCTGCTACTAAAATAGATAGAAATGAATCTAGTATAGCGATATTTGTAAATCTCATGATTATTGCCCCGATTAAAACAACTAACCATCCTAATACATCTTCTATCATATGTAAATTTACAGATTTTTGATTTAATGACTCTCCATCCTTAGTGAAACAAGCTGCTGCAAAGTTAACAATAACACCAATTACAGCAAAAATAATCATTCCATTATAATTAATTACAACTGGATTAAATAATCTTTTAATTGCATTATAAATTACTAGAATTGAACCAACCAATAGTATACAAGTTGTTATTAAACTACCTATTACAGAATATCTAACATAACCATAAGTATATTTATCATCCGGATTCTTTTTACTCTTTTTTTCTAAGAAAAAAGATACACCTATACTTAATGCATCCCCCATATCATGTATGGAATCAGATATAATTGCAACACTATTAGTAATTGAACCGCCAATAAATTCAAATATAGCAAAACTCATATTTAAAATAAATGCTATTAATATATTTTTATCAGTATTTATATTATCACTCCTTTATATTTACACCTAACATACCAACAATGTTTTGGCTTTGGTATCTATCAATAACAATTCCTTTTAATGATTGAAAATCAAAAATTGTACCACCAATATCTGAGTTAGAAAAATCTACACCTTCTAAATTTGTTTTTACAAATTCAACACGATATAAATTAACATTGTTAAATTCTATATTCTTCAATTTTGCTTCTAAAAAACTGGCTTCATTTAAATTTGTATCTTTAATAGACATATTATTTACCATAGACGATGCAAAGTTCAAATATTTAGTCATACAATTATCAAATACGACATTCCTTAATGATGTTCCAACAAAAGATGTTCCCAACATTTTACAATTTTTAAATACTACTCTATCTATCATTATCATATCAAATATCTTATTAGATAAATCACAACTATCAAAAATTACATCAACTAAATCTACGTTATCAAGTTCGATATTAGAAAAATCTATATGATCAAATATACAACTATCAAATGTGGTATCTATTATTTTTATATTACCATCTATATTATCACTAAACTTACAATTAGAAAATGTATTATCTTCATAACAATCTATTATTTTTCTATCAATACATTTTAATACTTTTGGCTTTTTTATATTCATTATTATTCCTTATTTTTCGTTAAAACAACTATACTTTCATTATGTTCTGTTTCTGGAAACATATCTAAAAGCTTAAACTTACTTATAACATAGTTTTCTTCTAACAATTTTAAGTCTCTTGCTAAAGTATTCGGATCACAAGATACATAAATTATTTTATTGGGTTTAACTTCTAATATTTTATTAATAACATTTTTAGCCACACCACTTCTTGGAGGATCTAAAACTATTGTATCAAACTCATTAGTAATTTTATTTAAAATATTTTTTGTATCTTCACAAATAAAATCAACATTATCTCTTTTATTTAATACTTTATTTAAATTAGCATCAATTACAGCATTTGGATTTATCTCTACGCCTAAAACATATTTAACATTAATACTTGATACTATACTAAGCGTTCCAACTCCACAATAAAGATCTAAAACATTATTTGATTTTTCAGTATATTTTTCTATTAAATTAAATAATTCAGAACAAATATAAGGATTAACTTGGAAGAAAGAATTATAACTAACTTTAAATAAGTAATCATTTATTTTATCTATAAAATAATTTTCTCCATAAATGCATTTATCGTTATTAACTACTCCTACTATTTTATGTTCTTTTATAAGTTTATCTATATTATTAATATCATCTGTTGTATTAATAGCTAATAATAACTCATCATTATAATTGCAACGTATTACTACTTCACCATTATTTATATTTAGTAAATGAATATCTTTAATTAAATCATTAATTGCATCTTTACATAAATAACAATAATTAATTTCTATTAATTTATGAGTATCATTTTGAAAAAAACCGATTTTGCCATCAACAATTTTTAATGCAACTTTATCACGATAATTATAAGGATTTTTGCTTTTTATTATTTTTGTTACCTCATAATCAATTTTATTTCTTTTTAATATATCATTTACTTTATTTAACTTATATTCTAATGATTCACTTAAAGAAATGTGCATTAAATCACATCCACCACACTCATTAAAATAAGGACAAATTGGTTTTTGTCTTAACTTGGAAGGTACAAGAACTTCTATTAATTTTCCTTCTAAATAATTTTTCTTTTCTAAAACAATTTCAACATTTACAATATCTCCCGGAACTGTTTTAGGAATAAAAATTATTTTATCATTTAAATAACCAATCCCTCTACCACTATTATCAAATTTTATTACTTCTACTTTCATACTTCTTAATATACCATAAAAAAGTGTTCAAAAAAAGACGTTTAGGAAATAAACATCTTATAATATTCTTCTAACGTTAAATCATTTTTTGTTAAAAATTCAGCTTTTTCACCAATATATCTTAAATGCCAAGGTTCATAAATATAACCAGTTATATTTTCTTTTCCTTTAGGGTATCTAATTATAAAACCATATTTATAAGCATTTTCTTCTAACCATTTAAATTCTTTCTGATAATCATCTACATTAAATTTTGCATCATACACACCATTTTTATAAAAGCCAATATCAACAGCAAGTCCAGATTGATGTTCAGAAAATCCAGGAAGTGCCAAACTTTTATAAGCAGCATCTCCCTTCTCTTTAATTAAATCATTAAGTAAATTTTCTTGATATAAAAATGGTCTATATCCCGAATCTATAACAATCTCAGTATGGAAACATTTATTTATTTTTTTTAATAATTTTTTTATTTGCTTATAAGTTTTTTTCTCTAAATAAATTTTCTTATCTCCACCAGTTTTTACCTTCACTTTAACGAGATTATCGGGAATATAACCTCTTCCAAGTCCATTATTTTTATTAACAAGTATTAAATAATTCATAAATCACCTGTTATATTATATGTTTTTAAGTATGATTTGGTAAAACTTGCCAATAATATAACTAGTGATATTTATGAATAAAATTGTTGAAAGAATAAAAAATGAATTTGATAAAACTCCTGATTTAAAAGTTAAAGAAATAAAAGTAAATATATTTAAAACTATATATGTAGTATTTATTGAAACTGTTTGTGATGGAGATAAAATCAATGATTACATACTAAAAAATTTAACAAAATATAATCTTAAAAACAATTTAAATAGTAACTTAGCTGGCCCTAATACATGTTTTATAAAAAATCATGACCAAATAGAATTCTACTTAACTAATGGATATGCAATTGTAATTAACGAAGATACTATAATAGCAATTGAGGTTAAAGGAGACTTAAATAGAAGTATTCCTGAATCTAATCGAGAACCATCACTACTAGGACCTCAAGATGCTTTTAATGAAAGTATTCAAGTAAATATAGGACTTATCAAAAGAAGAATAAAATCAAAAACATTAAAAACAGAAGAAATATTCTTAGGAAGAAAAAGTCAAACTAAAATATGTATTAATTATATGGAAGATATAGCCGATAAAAAGAATATTAATGATATAAAAAAGAAATTACAAAAAGTTGATGTTGATGGTATCATTGATATTGGTACTATAATCAATTTTATTGAACAAGAAAACAAAACTGTCTTTCCTACTATCAAAAGAACAGAAAGACCTGATTTAGCATGCAGATCTCTTTTAGAAGGAAAAATAGTTTTATTAATGGACACTTCTCCATTTGCAATTATTCTTCCAACATTTTTAATTGATTTTATAAATCCTAATAATGATAACTATGTTAAAAGCATAAATGTAGCATTTTTAAAAATTTTAAGAGCCATTTCCTTTTTTATATCAATGATGGCTCCTGCTATCTTCTTAGCAACTATTAATTACAATCAAGAAACTATTCCATCAAGTTTATTAATTAATTTCAGCACCCAACGAGCTGGCGTACCATTTCCAAGCATTATTGAACTTTTAATTCTTTTACTAATTTGTGATATTTTAAGAGAGAGCGATTTAAGATTCCCATCAAATTATGGTTCTGCTATTTCAATACTCGGAGCTTTAATTATTGGTGAAGCTGCTGTTAATGCGGGAATCGTTTCTTCTATTATGATCATTATTACTTCATTAACTTTTATTTCTAGTTTAATATTTACAGAATTAGAAATTGGTAATGCATTAAGGTATTATCGTTATACTTTTCTAATATTTGCAGCCTTTTTCGGTTTATATGGAATATTCTTATGCTTAATGTTATTCTTAATTAACGTAATATCTTTAAAATCTCTAAATACACCTTACTTTGCTCCTATCGCACCATACGATAAAAACTATTTCTTCAAAACTGTATTAAAGAAAAATGATAAACAAAATACAGAAAGAAGTACTCTTATTACAGAAAAAAATCTAACAAGGGGAAGATTCTCATGAAAAAAATACTAATATTAATAATACTCGCCTTATTACTAACAGGTTGTTATGACAACATAGAATTAGATGACTTAGCTATTATAACTGGAGTTGGTATCGATTATAAAGAAGATGAATTTTATTTAACTTACGAAATACTTAGTGATACTAAAACTGAAGAAAATACTGCCCTTTTAAGCTATACAGTATCAGGCAAAGGTAAATCTATAAGCGAGGCATTTATTAATACTAATTATAAAGTTAGTAAAAAAGCATATTTTGCTCATTTAAAAGTAGTTGTAATTAGTGAATCAATTATCAATGGTCACTTTGATGAAATAACTGATTACATACTTAGGGATACTAATATTAGAAGTGAATTTAAAGTAGTTGTAGCAAACGACACTTCTCCAGAAGAAATACTTAAAAATAATAGTAAAAATCATCCAGTAGTCAGTGAAGTTATTGTTAATTTAATAGATAATGAAAAATATAATAATAATCTTGTTATTGGTGAAACATTTAAAGAAATAATTGCTAAAATTATTAGTGATAACTATGACGTTATTTTAAATACAGTTAGTATTAAAGACAAAGAAATTGCCATTAATAATTCTTTTATTTTTAAAAAGTATGATTATCAAGCTACATTAACTAAGCAAGATTCAACTTTATATAATATGCTTACAAAAAATATAATATCAATGGAATTTGACAAATATTATGATGATAAAAATGTCACGATTACTATAACTAGTAGTGATTCTTCAATTGATGTTACAGCAAATAAAATATCAATTACTGCAAATCTTGAAGGTAAAGTTTTGGAAAATAATGCCAATTTTGATTTAACCAAGACTAAGTTTTATGACAAATTAAATAAAGACTTTAGCAAAATAATTGAAAAAGATATAAAGAGTTTTATTGAATTATTACAAGATAATAAAAGTGATGTTTTAGGACTTCAAGAAATCTATTATAAAAAAACGAGAAAAGATAATAAAAATTTATGGTTAAATGCCGAGATTGAAGTAAAAGTAAATTTGAAAGTAAATACCAAAGGATTTATATTTGAGGTGAAAAATGAAAAATAAATTAACTTATTTTATTGCCCGTTCTTCAATGTTTGGAATTGGTTTCTTTTTAATCTTTCAAGGCGCTGGTAAAGATGCCTGGATTTCTATCATTCTTGGAACATTACTTGGAATACTAGTGCTGTGTGTTTATAATCAAATTAGAATTAATTTAAATAAAGAAACATTAGAAAATACTTTAAAAAAATCATTTCTAGGAAATATATATAACATAATATTTATTATATTTTATTTATTATTAATGATTATTATACTAATGTTATTACCTTTATTTGTAAATTCATTTTATTTAACAAATACTCCTAAAATACTTGTTAATATTCCATTCTTAATATTAGCAATCTATTTGACTTTTAAAGGGAAAAATGTAATTGAAAATTTAAGCAGTTTACTATGTGTATTTAGCTTAATTATCATAGCATTCTTTGCACTATCATTAACTAATTATATTGATTTTAGTAATTTAATTCCTGTATTTACAAATGGTACAAAAAATATAATTACATGTTCACTAGTTTATGCTTCTCTTACAAGTATTCCTCAAATAGTAACTATAAATTACTCTAATGATTTTAAAACTACTATTAAAGATTACATACTATCTTCCTTAACTATATTTTTAATAGTATTCTTTACTATAATTGCAATGGGAGAACCTCTTCTTAAAATTTATAGTTTTCCAGAATATACTGTTCTTCGTCAAATAAAATTGTTAAACTTTATTGAAAATATAGAAAACATTTCAGCGTTTATTTGGTACTTTGATTTATTCATTATGTTATCAGTACTTACTAATAATTTAAAAAATGCTTTGCCCAAAAAATATAATTTATTGTATTTTTATCCATTGATATTATTAACTTTAATTATTTCCTCTATACTTATTGGCAAAAATTACATAATTATTTTAAAAATAGTTTATATTTACCCACTAATATTATCAGGTTTCTTTGTTATTTTTCTAACATTATTAATTTACTTAAAAATTAAACGCAAAAAAAATATTACTCAAAATGAGTAATATTTTTTATATCCATTTACTAATATAAATTTTTCTAGTTGTA
>JAZSOX010000152.1:0-4718 GCA_045537175.1 Bacilli bacterium | reverse complement strand
TTGATTCATTACTTCTTCAGCAAAGTTATCATTTCTTTTTTCCATACCTTCGCCAACTTCATAACGAATCATTTTTAATACTTCTCCACCGTTGTTAGCTACGAATTGTGCTACTGATAAATCACCATCTTTAACAAATGGTTGTTCAACTAAACAAACTTCTTTATAGTATTTTTTAATTCTTCCTTCAACCATTTTTTCTGCTATTTCAGCTGGTTTACCTTCATTCATAGCAAGTTCCTTTTGAATTTTTCTTTCGTTTTCTAAAACTTCTTGAGGAACTTCATCTATATTTAAATATAGCGGTTTCATAGCTGCTGATTGCATTGCAACATCTTTAGCAACTTCTTCGTTTGCTCCTTTAACAACTGTTAATGCAGCAATTTTTCCACCCATATGTAAGTATTTACCAAATACTTCATCATCATTTTTTTCTACTATTTCAAATCTTCTTAAAGATAATTTTTCACCAATTTTAGCTACCATTGAAATAATATAATCTGCTATTTTTCCATTTTCAGTAACAACTTCTTTAGCTTCTTCAATAGTTTTTGCATCACTATTTAATAAAGATTTACCAATAACTTCAATCATATTAACAAATTCTTCATTTTTACTAACGAAATCAGTTTCTGAATTAACTTCTAAAATAACTGCTTTATTACCATCAGTAAAGATATTAGCTAAACCTTCTGCAGCAATACGAGATTCTTTTTTAGCACTTTTAGCAATTCCTTTTTCTCTTAAATAATTCATTGCTTCTTCCATGTTACCATTACATTCAGCTAATGCTTTTTTACAATCCATCATACCAGCACCAGATGTTTCTCTTAATTCTTTGACCATACTTGCTGTAACTTCCATTAAACTCACTCCTTTTTATTTAATTATTTTAAATTTGATAATAATTCATCTTTTTTCATTGTGCTATAGCCTTTGATTCCTTTTTCTTTAGCAATAGCTTTTAATTCTGCTAATGTTTTAGAACTTAAATCTTCTACTTCTTTAACTTCTTCTTTAACAGTTTCTTTCTTTTCTTCTTTTACTTCTTTATTTTCTTTTTTAAATTCTTTTTTGAATTCTTTTCTAAAATTCTTTTTGAATTCTCTTGGTTGTTTTACTTCTTCAGTATCATCTTTTCTAGCTTTGTTGAATTCTTCAGTTTTGATTAATTCTTCCATTCTAGTTTCTTCTTTAGAAGCTCCTTTTTTGTCTTCTTCACTAATGTAATCTACTAATTCAAGTCCATTAGCTTCACAAACTGCATTATTAAGTACTCCTAACATAACTTTGATAGAACGTACAGCATCGTCATTACCAGGAATAACGAAATCTACATCATCTGGATCTCCATTAGTGTCAACAATACCAAATACAGGTATATTTAATTTTCTTGCTTCTTTAACTGCATTGTATTCTTTTTTAGGATCTACAACGATTAAAGCTTGTGGTAATTTATCCATTTCTCTAATACCACTTAAAATTTTGTTTAGTTTTTCATATTCTTTTTTAAGTCCGATAACTTCTTTTTTAGGTAATACTTCAAATTTACCTTCTTTTTCCATACTTTCAATTTCTTCAAGTCTTTTAACTCTTCTTCTAATTGTACGGAAGTTAGTAAGTGTTCCACCTAACCATCTTTCAGTAACATAGAAAGATTTACTTCTAGTTGCTTCTTCTACACAAACTTCTTGAGCTTGTTTTTTAGTACCTACAAATAAGAATTTTCCTCCATTTGCAGCAATTGTTTTAATTTCATTATATGAAACTTCTAACAATTCTTGTGTTTTTTGCAAGTCAATAATATATATATCTTCTCTTGCTGTAAAGATATATTCTTTCATTTTAGGATTCCATCTTTTTGTTTGATGTCCAAAATGAACTCCAGCTTCTAATAAATAACTCATAGAAACTACGGCCATAAAATAATCCCATCCTTTCGTTTTTTTCTTCTTAGTCTTTTAATCATTCAAATACCACTTAATAATAAGCACTAGGCTTGAACTAAAAACTAATGTTTATTTGCTTTTAAAGCCAAAATTATTTTATCAAAAAAACACTTATAATACAAGTGTTTTTTCTTACTATCTTGATGTTACTTTTGGTATTCTAACTAATGTTTCTTGCACTTTTTGTGTTAATGATGTTTGATAAATAGATTCAATTGTACTAATAACACTTTCTCCTTGATTTGGATTTACTCTAACAATATCCATTAAAACTTTTGCTTCATCAAAACATTCAGCATCAATTATACTCATATAATCTCTATCAGTATAAGATTGTATTTCACGTTTATCTAAACCTATATCAAAAGTGTCATCTCTAAATATCATTAATTTTTCATCTTCACTAGGTACATTTGCATAATCTACATATCTAAGTGAGAATGGTTTTCTATTAGTTTTGTTCTTTAGTTCGCTGTTTAAAAGTCTAATAAAATACTCATCTAGATTATCTGTACCATTAGCAACAACTAAATCCAAAAAAGATAAATTATTAAATACTGTTAATCTATTTAAATCAGTATTTTTTAATAATGTAATTACTAAATTATCATAAAGTTCTTGATCAATATCTCCTGGATTAGATAAAATCATATGACAAATAGCAGGAGCAAAAAAACTCTTTTTGCGAGATTTCTTATCAGTTATAATTTCTAAAGCACCATCAATAATAAATTGTCTGTTTTTAATTTTTTCCCATAATTCTAATGCTAAATTCGGATCAATTTGAGCTAATTCATGCATATCGTAGTCAATTTTACTTATAATTCTTTTCATAAAAAATATCCCCCTTTTGACACACAGTTAGAGATTATACTATATTTTATGAAAAAAGTAAAGAATTATTCTCCTTTACCTTCAAATTCACATTTACAAAGATGCCCTGCTATAATACTTTCTATTAAAATAGAAACCGCCGAAATTACCAATATATAATTAATATAATTCATACCTAAAGTTAAACATACTATTAATAAAACTAAATAACCAAGACATCTTGATATGCAAAACATTATATCCCTAACTAAGTAATATTCCGCTTTAAACTCTTCTTTTATCTCTTTGGAATTACTTAAATTATAATTTACATTATTACTAATTAAATTAATAATACCTATAAATGAATTTCTTACTAAGAAATAGATAATTAATATAGTTAAAGATGGTTTAACTGAAAATATAATCAAAACAATAAAAGAACATATCCCAGATATATAAGTCGCCAATCTGAATTTTTCTTTTTTCATTTTCGCTGTATAAAATATACATGTTATTAAGAATATTACTGAACACAAACTATCTACAAAACCTAAATTCATATTAGTTTTAAATATATTTATTTTAGTTAATGTAATAATTGTTGCCATTACCCCTGATGAATAGGTAAATCCTGCTAAAAAAGGTATTATTAAAGAATTTCTTATCTTTTTATTTTCTTTAAGTAAATTCATAAATCTTTTTAATTCCATTTTTCTATCTTCGTAATATGTATCATCATTAACATAAAATGATACGATAAACATTACTATAAATAACAAGAAAAATATTTTTCCTAAATCAGTATAACTCATAAAAGTAAGCGCAACACCTAAAATAAGTGGCACTATTATTGCAGATATTTTGTTAATTGTACTAACCATACCACTAAATTTCTGTCTTTCAGAATTACTAATTTTTTCAGTTTCTAATATATTTTTAGGAAAATGGAAGAACCCATCAGCTATACCTTTGGTAAAACCTACTAAATATATATAATTTATAATATTATCTTTTAATAACATTATCATAGCAATATAAATTGCTTGTAAAGATATACCAATTCTAAAATATGGTACTTTGATATTCTTCTTCATTGCATTTCTTACTAAAAAAAATCCAATACCACAAAATAAATATAATGTCAGATAATATTTAGCTAAAGGTAATACCTCATAATTTGCAACTTTGAAAAAGTAAAAAACAAAAAAAGTATCAAAATATACATTAATAATATTTTTTAGTATATTTACGATAAACATAACCTTTTTTTCACTCATACTGATTACCTCTATTCATCTATTTTGCTAAACAAGCATCCACAATAATCTTGTCTATATAATTCATATTTTTTAGATAGTTCTATACTCTTTTTATAACCATCTTTTTTCTTAAAATCGCTATATAACCACAAAACATTATATTCTTTGCTCAATTTTTCTCCAAGCATATTTAATACACTAGCATTTTTATATGGACTAACAGTAAGTGTAGTACCAAAATATTCAAAATTATTTTCTTTTGCTATAATTGCCGTTTTATTAAGTCTTAATTCATAACATAGATGGCATCTACTTCCACCTTCACGTTCATTTTCATATCCTTTTACAAAAGTTCTATAAACTTCATTTTCATATTCTATATCTATTAAAGAAAGTGATGGTATATTAAGTTCTTCAATTAATTTAATTTGCTCTGATTTTCTTTTTTCATATTCATCACGAGGTTCAATGTTGGGATTATAATAAAGTATTGTAATGTCAAAATAATCTTTTAAATAAGTTATTACATAACTAGAACATGGACCACAACAACTATGTAATAATAACTTAGGTTTATGATCTAATTTACTTATTAAATCTTCTAATACTTTATCATAATTAATTTTCTCCATTATTATTTACTTCCTCTTCTACTACTGGACTACTCTCACAATTATTAAAATGATTATTTTCA
>JAZSOX010000151.1:0-2178 GCA_045537175.1 Bacilli bacterium | reverse complement strand
TAATAAATTTTTCTTTATTTACTATTATTAATGCCACTAATAAAAAAACTATTAAAATTAAAAAAAAGTGATACATATTAAATAATCTCATTCTTAATAAATTATTCTTATTTAAGAAAAAATTTTCCATGTAAACACCTTCTAATAAAAATTACATTTTTTTAATATCATTTTGAATTGGAGTTAATGCTTATTCTCCAGAATCTGCACTTCCTGCATTTCCCGCAGCTGCACCTGTATTGCAACTATTTACAGGATCAAACAAGCATTTTGTACAAGCACCAAAGTTTGTATCAGTGTCTTTTTCTATACCTTTTGATACTTGAACTACATTTAAAGCTGCCATAATAATTGTTGGAATAAAAAATATTACTATACCTGCAACAAATCTTCTTATTAATGAAGCTGTTGCTTTATTAAGTGCTTTTTCGTCATTTGAAATAGCCGCTTTTCCAAAATCTACCATTCCTAAAACTATAATTATTAATGGTACTATCCATCTAATAATCATTATAACAAATCCTAGAATTTTTGCTGCTTGTTTAAAACCTGGATTTGAACATAAACTTGAATAATCAAGCCTTGCAGCTAAAGCCATCTCTGGAACAAATATTATTAACGCTATTAAAATTAATGTTACATATATATATTTATTTTTTTTCATATTACTTACCTACCTAAGTGAATTATAACATATAGAGTATAAAATTAAAATAAAAAAATCACCGAAGTGATTTTTCTTTTATTGTTTATTAAACACCTAAAGCAGTACTTGTATCACAAGTTCCACCTGTAACACATTGTACACAAATATTATAATCTGCTTGTTCAGTTGATCCCATAATTGCTAACGCATTAAATAAGGCACTTACAATTGTAGGAATGAAGAACATAACTACTGCAGCAATAAATCTTTTAATTAAAGATGTTACAGCTTTATTAATAGCTTTGTCATCACTTGATACTACAGCTTTTCCTAAATCAACCATTCCTAAAATAATTAAAATTAGTGGAATAACAATTTTAATAACTGTTACTACATAACCTAGTACATTCCAAATATTTGCTGTATCAGAACAAAATCCTCCTAATAACATAATAAACCTTCTTTCTTATCTAAATTTTATCTAATTCATATTTATATGTCAAGAAAATAAACATTTTATTGACTAAAAATTACCATTTCTTTGTATCTGTATTCAATCTAGAAAAACCTAGTGCAATTAAAAATTCTGTAATTTTCTTGTTATTATTTAACTTTTCATCTAAACAAGGAATATTAAAAAATACTTTGCTTCCGCTTTCATATTCAAAATCAGATACATCACTACTATTTAATACACTTTTATTAAGTACAATTTTTTTATTTCTCAATTTATCAAAAATTTTACGATCAGTTCTAATTAATTTATTTAATTTTATAATTCCTGGCTCAATTAAATAAATAATTTCTGTACATATACTTTCAGGCCCATCATTTAAATCAACTAAAATAACTTCCGCGTCACTATTATTCGCAATAATAAATGAAGCATTCATAAAATCAGCACTTTCTAATGTTTTATCATTAAAATATTCAAAATCAGTATTATTTATTTCTAATGCTTTTACTTTATAAGATTCTTGTAAATGTTTTTTCAACATATAAATTAATGTTGTTGCACCAGCATGTTCTGTAATATTTTTAAATCCAATAACTCTTTGTTCAATTTTAACAGGTTGATTTTCTTCTTTCATCATATGCATTTTATTTCCTGTATCAAAAGTTGTATTTAAATTTTGATAAGCAGCTACATCTTTGTAAGCATTTGGATGATCTAATAAAAATGGCACTGCATCTACACTTCTTGTAAAATTATAAATGCCCACTGATACTAATTGCGATAAATACATTGATGAATTAACTTGTGGTGAATCATCTAATAAAATAATTATTTTGTCCATTTCAAAATTCATAGACAACTCACGCATTGTATTTACATTTTGATAATTTTTTATTGCAGTGATATCTATAATCATTTTATTATAAAAGAAATTACCAAATTGATTTACTAAATCTTGAACTGTAAATTCACCATTAATTGTTTTAATAACATCAATATTTAAAGTCCCTAATAATGTTTGATATTTATTTGATACTATAACATTCATATTATAACTCCTTTATTTTATTTTTTG
>JAZSOX010000102.1:0-12622 GCA_045537175.1 Bacilli bacterium | reverse complement strand
ATATGTTATTAATTCTTCACTTAATAAATTTTGTTTACTTATATATTGTATGTTTTCTTTATATATTTTATTTTCTTTTCTTAATGATTCAGTAAGTACTTCTTGTGTATCTAAGTTTATAACTACATCTTGATAATATATTTCAGCACTTTCGCTAATTGTTTCTGCGTTTTCAAAATATATAAAGTCTTTTTCTTTGTCTATTTTGTGATTTACTTTCTCAGTCGATTCAGTTTCTTTTTCTCCAGGATCTTTTAAAACATAATCCATAAAGAAATAACCACCAATAGCAAGAAATAATACAATTATTATGAATATCCAAAACCCTAGTTTATTCTTTAAGTTTTCCTCCATAATATCTCCTTATTTAATATATTCTAACAATGCTGTTTTAAATCCTTCGTAAGTTATTGCTTTTTGATTTTCTGTATAATATACCTCAGGTGTCACTGTTCCTTTAATAATTGACGTATCATCAAAATATCCGATTACTTCACCTTTTTTGACAACTACAACAGTAGGTGCTTGGATATCTTGAATCCCTTTATCATTTACTGGAACATAAACTTTTAATTTATTAACTATAGTTTCATAAGTTCCATTAGATTCTTCTCTATCATTTTGAAAATCATAATAATAAATCTTATTTAACCCAACTTCTTTAGCGACATTATTTAAAATATTAGCATAATAATTCATCCATTTATTAGTAGGAAATCCCATTAACACTACTCCACTTTTTCCATCCACTATACTAAGCACATCCGTTGCATCACTAAATACGTATAAATTATCATCTTCAACCATATCATATAATGAATGAAATTTTTTTGATTCAGTATCTATATCTTTTTGAAAATCTATTTGCCCAATGATAAT
Organism: Bacilli bacterium; assembly: GCA_045537175.1. Lineage (GTDB taxonomy): Bacteria > Bacillota_I > Bacilli_A > RF39 > UBA660 > SIG200. The sequence goes on along the minus strand of JAZSOX010000102.1, from coordinate 11,743 downwards.
AAACAATGAGATACATAATATATATAAAAACATATAAATTATCATTTGTGTCTTAGTTTTAAATAAACTTTTCTTCTTCATAATTCACCTAATAAAATTATAGCAAATAATAATCTAGATTTTAAGGCGTTTGTCCGTTTTTGTGTCAACAAATGTCTATAGATTATACTATTATTTTTAGATATGATAAAATATTTCTGATAAGTGAGGTTTTATAATGAATCAAAATTTATTACATCCTACTATTATGGAAGTAAATATAAATAATTTTAAACATAATGTAGAAGAAATAAAAAAATATTTAAAAAAAGACATACAAATAATGCCAATAATAAAAGCTAATGGTTATGGTACCTATTTAAATACAAGACTAGATGTTTTAAATACTTTTGATATTGTTGGAGTTGCTAATATATCAGAAGGAATCTATTTAAGAAATATAGGATACCAAAAAGATATTTTTGTATTAAATCAGCCTGCTACTAATGAAATAGATAATATTATTAATAATAATTTAATAGTTGGTGTATCTTCTAATAATTTTATTGAATCACTTAACGATATAAAAAAAGAAATTAAAATACATATTGAAATAGGTACCGGTATGGGAAGAACAGGCATTAATCCTAATAGAACATTAGCATTTATTAACAAAATTAAAAAGAATAAAAATATTATTATTGATGGTGTTTATACACATTTATCATCTGCTGATATTGATGAAGAATATACAAATAAACAACTAGAAAGTTTTGATAAGGCAGCAAATATTATTAAAGAAAATGTTTCTACAATCAGATATATACATTCTTCCGCCTCAAATGGAATAATTAATTTTCCAAATACCAATTGTAATTTGGTAAGACCAGGAATAATTATATATGGTTATCCTAGTGCTTCTGATACATATCAAAAAATAAATTTAAAACCTGTGTGTACATTAAAATCTAAAATTACTTTTTTAAAAACTGTTCCTAAAAATACTAGCATTGGTTATGGCAGAAGTTATATTACTCGCAAAGAGACTAAAATTGCTACTATTCCAATAGGATATGCTGATGGTATGAGAAGATGCTTATCAAATAAATGGCATGTTTTAATTAATGGAAATTATGCTCCTATTATCGGAAATATTTGTATGGATAGTTTAATGGTTGATGTAACAAATATTGATAGTGTTTCGTTAAATGATGAAGTTTATATTTGGGATAACGATAAAATTAAATTAGAAGAATTAGCTAAAGAAGCCTATTCAATTAATTATGAAATAATGTGTACAATTAGTAGTAGAATTCCTAGAATATTTATTGAAAAATAATATTTAATATTATTTTTATAAACAAAAAAGTTACAAGAAATTGTAACTTTATTTTTCGCAATGTTCGCAAATGTCAACATTGTTTTTATTTACTATTAAATTACCACATTTTTTACAAATTTCTCCAGTTGGACGATACCAAGTTGCATAATCACATTTTGGATATCCCGAACATCCATAGAAGATTTTTCCTTTTCTTGTTTTACGTTCAATAATATCTTTATGACATTTTGGACATTCTGCAATAACTTTAACTTCAGTTTCTTCTTTTTTATCTTTTTTTATATATTTACAAGTTGGATAGTTTGAGCAAGCAACAAATTCTCCATATTTACCTTTTCTGATAACTAAATCATTTCCACATTCAGGACAAACTTCACCAGTAGTAGTTGGAGCTTTCTTTTCCATATTTTTTAAAGCATCTTCCATTATTGGAGCAAATTTATCATAAAATTCATGCAACACTTTGATATTATTTTTTTTAGCTTCAGCAATATCATCTAAATCCGATTCCATATTAGCAGTATATTTAACGTTAATAATATCACTAAAATATTCTTGTAACTTATCGGTTGTTTCCATTCCCATTTCAGTTGGAATAAACTTCTTTTCTTCAGTTTTTACATAATCATGATCTTTTAATGTTCCAATGATTGTTGCATAAGTACTAGGTCTACCTATACCTAAGCTTTCTAATTCTTTAATTAAGCTACTTTCAGTATATCTACTAGCTGGTTTAGTGAAATGTTGATATTTATTAATTGAATCTGCAACAATAACTTTACTATTATAATCTTTAAAGTTTGGTAGTATTTTATCTTCGCTATCTTCATATTCACCATAAACTTTTAAATAACCATCAAAAGTAAGTACACTTCCAGTTGTTTTAAATAAATATTCATTATTTTCAAATAAAACTGTGGTTGCTTTTACTTTTGCATCAGCCATTATGGATGCTAGTGCTCTTATATATATTAATTTATATAGCTTGTATTCATCAGTACTTAAGAACGATTTTATGCTATCTGGCGTTCTTAAAATGCTTGTTGGTCTAATTCCTTCATGAGCATCTTGCATATTAGCATTCTTTTTACCCATTTTTGGATTACCAACATATGAATCACCATATGTGCTTTTAATATAATTTTTAGTAGATGAAATAAATTCATCAGATACTCTTACACTATCTGTACGCATATAAGTAATTAACCCAACAGTTTCATTAGCCAAATCTACACCTTCATATAGTTTTTGTGCTATTTTCATTGTTTTTGAAGCAGCAAAATTAAGTCTAGTTGAAGCCATTTGTTGTAAGGTAGATGTTTTAAATACTTCTTTGGCACTTTTCTTTTTGTCTTTTTCTTCAATACTATCTATATTAAATGAATTAGATAATTTAGCTAATATTTCGTCAGCTTCTAATTCAGTATTAATTTCGATATCTTTACCTTGATATTTAAATAATTCCGCAGTAAAATCCTTAAAATCAGCTTCTATTGACCAATATTCTTTAGGCACAAAAGCAAGTATTTCTCTTTCTCTATCAACAATTAGTTTTAACGCAACAGATTGTACACGACCAGCGCTTTTTCCACCAGTTTTATATTGCATTAATTTGCTTAATCTAAAACCTATAATTCTATCTAAAATTCTTCTAGTTTCAGCGCCTTTTACTAAATCCATATCAATTTTTGCTTTTTCTTGAATTGAATTCAAAACTACATCTTTAGTTATTTCTCTAAATGTAACTCGATCATATTTTTCTTCGGGTATATCAAGTTCTTCTTTTAGATGCCAAGATATGATTTCTCCCTCGCGGTCAGGGTCGGTTGCTAGATATACATGTTCTGCTTCTTTTACTAATTTTTTTAATTCTTTAACGTCTTTTGTTTTACCTTTAATAATTACATAGTTTGGTTTAAAATCATCTTCTAAATCTACGCCAAGACCATATTTTCCTGTAGTAGCTAAATCTCTTATATGACCTTTAGATGATACTACTTTATAATCTCCCGCTAAATATTTTTCAATTGTTTTGCTTTTTGCAGGTGATTCCACTATTACGATATTTTTCAAAAATACCACTCCTGTCATTTATATTTTATACACTTATTTTATTTTCTTGTCAATTAAGATTAATAAGTTTGACAAAAGATGTCAAAAAAATACTATCTGTAATAGATAGCATTTTTTTATTCTTCTTTTTCTAAATCAATAGTTTCATCAGAAATTATAATTTCTTCTTTTTGTTCTTCATATTTATCTATTTTGTTTTCAAGATAATTAAAATAATTATTTTTTATCGCTTTACTACTCATAGATATTTTCAAACTTACTTCAGCATTAATAGCTTGAACTTCTTCTGTTGTATAAGTTTCTTCTCCATAATATTTTAACTTACTAGTAGAAGCATTATAATATGCTTTTTCATTTTTCCAAGATCCGTCTGCAAACACCACTAAAGATTCATAATCTTCGCTAAGTAAATCATTACCCATATAAAGTCTTGGATCATAATTAAGTCCCATTAAATTTGCAATTGTTGGAACTAAGTTAATATATGAACTATATTCTGTAAATGTTTTGGACTCCATAGATGGATTATAAATAACTAGCGGAGTTTTTTCTATTTCATAATCAGATAAATCATGTGAAATCATTTCTTTGATATAGGATTTACTTAATCCATATGGATAATGATCTGCAAGCATTACTATTACCGTATTTTCAAGTTCCCCGGCTTCAGTTAATTTATCTATCATAACTCCAATAGCTTCATCTACTACTTTTAGTTTAGATAAATACCTACTTACTGCAGTTGAGTAACCTAACTTTTTGAAATCATTTTTATATAAATCACCATAGGTTGATGAAGTTGAATATGGTTGATGACTTGTTACAGTGGTAAGCCACGTCATCCAAGGTGCATCATTTTCGTTGTTTAAAACAATATCAAATGCTTTTTCAAAAAATTCTACATCACTTGGCCATTCTCCATAGTAACCTGCTGTTTTAATATTTAAATCACCGGCACCATAATATTTACTGCTACCCATATTTGGGTGAATAGTTTTTCTATAATAATACCATTCTACAAAATTGTGCATACTTGTTGTAGTATAACCTTTATCATTAAATAATCCAAAAATTGATTCAAAATAAGTATTATTTTTATAAACATTTGTAGTACAAGTATTATAGATTGAATATAATCCAGTCATAGCACTAAATTCATTATTTCCTGTTGCACAACTATTTCTTGGAGAATAATTATTTTCCCAATGCCAACCATCACTATATAACTTATAAAAATTAGGAAAATATTCTTCATTTATTATTGCTTCGTTTACCGATTCCATTAAAATAACAACGACATTTTTATCTTCAAACATTCCAGTGTAATCATTATAATCAGTAATACTTTGGCTAGCAAAATAATTATTTAAACTTGTATATTTTTTATTTGTTTCTTCTTCTGCTATTTTATCTAATGCATCAGATACTTCTCTACTTACATTCGTATCATCTTCTTTTCCATTAGATACATATTCAGCATTATCTTCTTCTACTGGAAATAAGAATGTTTTAAAATCTAATATTCCAAATAATGTTGTACCAAATTGATTAACTGCTACTGTTGGAACATCCGGATTTATAAATAATTTTTTATTACTCTTAATTTGAAATTCGTTTTGCATACAAGGTATAGTAATAGTTAAATAGTATAAAGCAATACTTATAATAAGTATTGGAATTAAATATAAATGTTTTATATTTAATTTTAGTTGTTCCCATTTTCTTTTTCTATTTATTATTAAATACCAAATAAGTGCAGCAACAAATGGTAAAAAGATTGTATAAAATACTAATTTAAATGATAACAAATAGTCTAGTGCATAATCAGTAACTGCTCCTAATTGACTTGATGTATTAAATGAAATATATACACCTAAGTAATTAATAAAGCCTAATTGTAACCATGTATAAACAGAATAAGCAAATATATATATCAAATTAATTGTATTCTTTAACCATTTTCTTTTAGTTAAACTGCTTAAAAATGTAATAATAAAAGTTAATATAAATGAGCTTAAAAAGATTCTTAAAGTAGAGACACCCAATAATTCAAAATCTGATATTGCTCTAAATAAGATTTCTATTAAAAATACTATTAAAGTAACAAAAATCAAATTATTTACAAATGTATCTCTGAAAAAACTTTTCTTTGTCTCTTCTGTCTTTATTTCTTCAACAATAACTTCCTTTTTTGTTTTTTCTTTATTTATATCAATATTCTTTGATATTTTTTTATTGTTTTTGCTCAATTTTATCACTCTCTTTCAAAATATCACATATAGGTTTAAATGTTTTACGATATTCTTCTAATACACCATATTCTTTTACTAATTCAATATGCCTTTTTGTAGGATAACCTTTATGACGTTCAAACTCGTATTCAGGATGAATTTTACCTAAATCTTCCATCATTCTATCTCTTGTAACTTTTGCAATAACTGATGCTGCACTGATGCTTAAACTCAAAGCATCACCATGAACAATAGGAAGTACTTCAACATCTCTATTTAATTTCATCGCATCACTTAAAACATAATCTGGCTTAACAGATAACTTATCTAATGCAGTATTCATAGCAAGGCGTGATGCTTCTAAAATATTTATCTCATCTATAATACGTTCAGAAATAACTCCTACACCAACTGCAATAGCATCTCTCATTATAATATCGTAATAAAGATTTCTCTTTTTTTCACTTAACTTTTTAGAATCCGTTAATCCTTTTAATTCGTAGTTTTTGGGAAGTATTACTGCTGCAGCTACAACTGGCCCAACTAAAGGCCCTCTGCCAACTTCATCAGTACCAGCTATATAATTATATCCTTTTTCATATAATTCTTTCTCATACTTTAATAAATCTACTTCCATATATCGTACGTTACTCCTTTAATATTGCCTGAAACTACATCATTATATACTTTTAAACTAACTCTTTCATAATCTGCTTCACCATTTTTGAAAGCGCCAATTTTTCTAGCTATAACTTCATACATATCCATCACATCATTATTTGTAATATCATATTTTTCTTTTAATATTTCTGGATAATTATCATATAAAATATTTAATATATTAATACATATTTCATCCATATTTAATATTTCTGAACGAATACCACCAGTAGAAGCTATATTAAGTGCAACTTTTTGATCATCTAATTTAGGCCAAAGTATCCCCGGAGTATCAAGAATAGTAATCCCAACATCAGTTTTTAAATAATTAAGATGTTGAGTTACTCCCGGCCTATTTTCAACATTAGCGCTCTTTTTACCAGTTATTTTATTAATTAAAGTACTTTTTCCTACATTTGGTATTCCTATTACTAAAGCTCTAATTTCTTTTTCTTTCAGTCCTTTGCTAATTCTTTTTTCTTGAATATCTTTTGTAATATTATGTGTACATTCAATTATTTTTTTATAATCTTGACTTTCTTTTAAATCCACTAATAATACAATATACCCTTTGTTTTCATAATGTTTAACCCATTTCTTAGTAACTTCTAAATCACATAAATCTTTTTTTGTCATTATAAGTATGCGATTTTTATTTTTAATTAAATTATCTATATCTTTAATCTTACTAGAATAAGGTATTCTTGCGTCAATTATTTCATATACTATATCTATATTTTTTAATTCATCATTAATTAATCTTTTAGTCTTAGCCATATGCCCTGGATACCAATTAATGTTCACTCTATTTTCATTCATTTGGATCACTTCCTTAAAAAATTCTTTTACATTATAACACAAAAGAGTAGATTTTGCATCTACTCTATAAATTAATAATTATACTATGTTTTTTATTAAACGTCTTCTTGTGCACATTTCTTATATAAATAAACAGATATTATTAATAAACAAATACTTATAATATTTATAATAATATAAGTGTTTATATTATCATATGTTTTAGGATTTGGTTCGTCATCGTCTTCAAAATAAGTGTTTATCACTTTAAACCCACTATTCATGTCCCCTTCAATTTCAGTATAATATCCAATCACGGTATTTTTTTTTATAGTATAATCTATTATTTTGCCATTTTTATATACATCTAAATTTTCTATTTCTAATTTCCAATCATTATTTTTATTTAATTCAATAGATTTATATAAAATATTATTTGCATATAAATTAACTGTTACACTTTTTGGTCTAACTTTATTACAATCATCTTTGTCATCCCATATTTTTTCTATTGAAATATTTCTTTTTTCAGTTTCATAAAAATTTATTATTGTAAATCCGTTAATTATCGTTTTGTAATGGTCTACTTTTTTTTCAGATATTGTATATTCTATTTTTTTATCTTTATTATACATAGGTAATTCATTAAAAGAATACTCCCAATTGTTATTTTCATTTAATATTGTAGAACCAATTTTTTTGCCATCTGCATATAATGTTACTTCAACTTTACTTGGTCTTTTTGCATCTTGATTGTTATTATCTTTCCATATTTTATTGACTTTAACACTTGTTTTTTCTTTGCTAAAATTATTTATCATTTGAATTTCTTGTTCTTGTTCTAAATCATCAATATATCCAGTAATAGATAATAAATTTTGGTAAGGAGTTCCATCTTTTTGTAAATTTGTGGAATAAACATATAAATTCATGTCATCAGGATGATTAGTTTCGTCACTTATTAAATAATAAAACAAATCAGCATATATCTTTGGTAATTGAACTTTTCCATGTTGTGAATACCAATGCCTTGCTAAATTGCCAAGAGCATCACCGTTTCCTCTATCAACTCTATAACCTTTTGGGGCTGTTGGATCATAAACATATTCCCTATTATAATATTTGTATTCAAACAATAAATATTTTTTACCATCTTCTGCTTCAAATCTAATATTTGTATCATTTTCATCTCTTGCTGATTCTAAATTACTTGTTATTCCAGCATTTAAATAATTTTTTAAAGCGTATTCTGTTATAAATCTAATTTCGGCTTCTTTCAAGTCTTTAAATTTTTCTACATTATAAACATTATGACGATGATAAACTATATCTAATATTTTATCATATAATTCTTGGCTATCTAATGTTTGATCAGAAACATCAACAGTCTTTTCCACTGCAGTTTTATAAAATGCTTTACCATATTTTCCATCGCCAAAATATTCATCACCACTTACTGTTATTTTTTGAACTGTATAGTTTCTTATTTCTTCTGATTTTATTATTTCTCCATTATATTTAATTCCGTCCGGTGCTTCATATCCCTGATTCATACAATATACTTCATAACTAACACTATTTACTTCAACATAATATAAAGGCGTACCATCACCATGATTGCATGGCCATTCTTGCCAATCTACATCAGCGTTAATATCAAAAACTTCGGCATTCACCTCAAATTGAACATCTTGTGCTAATTCATATTCTTCAGGTGCTTCTACCTCGCGTAATATATATTCTCCATCTTTTAGTAAAGTTTCATGCTTAGTACCATCACTAATCCATTCATCTAACACATTATTATAAATGTCTAATATTTGAAGTTTAGCACCAACTAATAATTGTCCTTCTTCACTAACTTTAGATGTAATTACTTTGACTAGTTGAATTTTTTCAAATTCATTTTCCACAGTTTCTTCATTAAGTGTTTCTTCATTTTCTAATAAATTAGAATCTATATTATTAACTTCTTCATTTTTTTCTACGTTATTAATTTCCTTATTTTCTAACATAATATTATCGTTTACTTGTTCCTCGTTTTGGCCAACAACAATATTATTTTCTAATTCTTCGGCATTTACAATTGTAATGAATGCAAATGTCATAATAACCACAAAAAATAAAACTTTTAAATTTTGTTTCATATTTATCCCCACCATATATAAATTGATATGTATTCTATATTAAAAGTATGATTTTGTCAATAATTGCTTTATACATATAAATCTTTTTTCTCGCAAAATAATTTGTGCTACTTTAATAACAAATCTCATAAAAAATTATACTTTTGTGATGGCAACATAAAAAAAGAAACAAAATAAATTATTAAGTTTCTTTTAATGTATTTTTGGTAACAAAAAAGATAGTATATTATTTCACACTACCAAATTTATTAAACGGAAATAAAACTATTCCTACAGTACCTTCTATTTCTTGTTTTTTTATAATCCCTAAAGCTCTACTATCTAGTGATATAGCACGATTATCTCCCATTAAAAAGTATTCATCATCACCTAAAGTAATTTCTTGAAAATTACCTGTATCGCCATAAGCATAAATATCTTCAATCACTTTATCGTTTATATATAATGTATTGTTTCTATATCTAATTGTTTCTCCAGGAAGCCCAATTACTCTTTTTATTAAATTATCTCCTTCAACACTTTTGTTTACTACTACAATATCAAATCTATCATAATTTGTGTCGTATTTTTTTAATACCATTACTTCACCACCATCAAGTGTTGGTACCATACTTTCTCCTTGTACAACAATTGGCGTAACAATAAAAGTTCTTATTGTTACTACAACTAGAATGATAACTAAATACGGAATAAGTTCTTTTATAAATTTCATATTATCTCCTTATAAATAAAAAGAAATTAAGGTTAACACCTTAATTTCTTTCTTTAACCTTATATTCTTTACGCATGTTTTTAATAAAGTTAAGTTTTGCTCTTCTAACCAATCCTTTTTTAACTACTGTTATTTTATCAATAGTTGGAGCATTTACTGGGAATATTCTTACTACTCCTACACCGTTTGAAGTTTTACGAACTGAGAATGTTTCAGAAACACTTCCACCTTTTTTAGCGATTACTAATCCTTCAAAAGCTTGGATTCTTTCTTTCTTACCTTCTTTTACCCAAACATCAACACGAACTGTGTCTCCTACACGAAATTCAGGAATGTCTTTGCGTATATGACGAGCATTAATTTTGTCTACTAAATTAGCCATCAATATTACATCCTTTCTAATAAAATATTTTACTGTAATCATTAATATATATTTATTTTAAGCGGATTACATACCTTTTGGGCTCGTTTGTAATTATAACATATGATGGATATTTTAGCAAGATATTTTAATTACTAAATAATTGTACCCAATATTTATAGTCATCTAACTGTGCCATACCAATACCAATTTTATTGAAATTAGTATTTATCATATTTTTATAATGCCCTTCTGAATCTCTCCAACCTTTAGAAACAGAAACCGCATTATTATAACCATAAGCAATATTTTCTCCACTAGTAAATACCATAATACCTAAATCATCAATCACTGTAAAGCAACTTCTACCATCAGGTCTTGTATGACTAAACTTGTCTGTATATGCCATTTCTAACGCCCTTATAGTTGCTGCTATACTAAGATTAGTATCCAGAATAAGATTATTTTCTCCTACTTCACTTCTATAAGTATTTACATAATTTACTACATCTTGATAAATAGATTTATTTTTACTAGCAAGCATACTGGCTTCACTTTTTAAATCTTCTGAAGTAGCATTAAAACTACTTTTATCATAAATAACTTTGCTATTTATTTTAGCTTTTTCTTCACTTCCATCACTATACGTGTCTACTTTATAAATAGTTGTAGTAGTAATCTTAACTCCATATTTATAATTAACTGAATCTTCGTTAACGTTTTTGCTACTAACAAGACTTTTTGATATAGATGGAGATGATGAATTTTCTTCTTTTTTTACTTCTTCTTTAGTTGTTGAGTCTTTTTTTATTTCTGTTTTTGTAGTTTTTTCAGATTTGTTATCTTCATTCTTATTTATTTCATTATTATCTTCATTAGAAGTTGTTTGCTCTTCTTTATCTAAAACAGGAATAATGTCATCTTGTTCATCCAATTCATAATCATCTTTTTCTATTATATCAATATAGTCTTTTCCTTTAACATTAGTATTTTTATCAAGGAATATATAACCAACGCCTAAAACAGATAATATAATTAATAAAATAATAACTATTGATAATAATACTTTCTTTTTAATATTTATCACACTATTCTTCATAATTCCAAATACCTAGCTTTCCTTTGACATCTATTTTATTTTCTAAGGTCTTAATATTATCAAGCACCCATGCATATCTTCCTTCTTCATATTTACCCACTAAATATTCTTGATAATTATTATTCTTTAATTCATCTATATATTCTTTAGTCATATAAACACAATCAATTAACTCTGCTTCACAAATAATATATCCATAACTATAATTTAAATCTTTAATCAAATAATTAATATTATTAGTATCATATTCTTTAGTAACTTTACTAAGTCCTGCATGAATATAAATTTTGCCTCTATAATTTGTCTTCCAACTTCTAGTTTCTATTTTCTTTTTATTATTA
>JAZSOX010000085.1:0-4007 GCA_045537175.1 Bacilli bacterium | reverse complement strand
TAAAATTCTAATTCTTCATATATTTCCTTTAATTTTATTAAATCAGGACCATTATATTTGAACTCTTCAAAATCTATATTTATTGGTACTTCTCTAAATATAGTTGCTAATTCATAACTCATATATGCATTTTCTTTATCCATTAATAATTTTTCTTTAGTTTTTCCTTTGATGCTATCTATATTTTCATATATTCCATTAAGTGAACCATATTCTTGTAATAATTTTAATGCTGTTTTTTCACCAATACCTTTTACACCAGGAATGTTATCTGATGCATCTCCCATTAATGATTTTAAATCTATAATTTTAATTGGCTCTATACCATATTCTTTCTTAAATGATTCTTCATTATATCTAATAAATCCACTTTGTTTTAGCAATTTTATTTCAGTTTCAAAACTTATAAGTTGTAATAAATCCTTATCACTAGAAACAATTAAAGAATAATAATCTTCATGACCTTCTGCATACTTTGCAATCGTACCAATTATATCATCCGCTTCGTATGGAGCAAGTTCTCTATATGCAATACCCATAGCATTCAAAATAGTTCTTGCCATCGGCATTTGCAACTTTAAATCATCTGGAGTTTGACTTCTTCCATCCTTATAAAAATCATACTTTTCCTTACGAAAATTCTTTCCAATATCAAAAGCTACAACCATGTATTCTGGTTCTTCTTCAGTTATTATTTTATTAATCATTCCCGCAAAGCCATATAGTGCATTTGTAGGAAATCCCTTACTATTTCTCATAATTGTACCAGTATATGCTGTTGCATAATAAGAACGAAATAATAGATTATTCCCATCTACTAATACTACTTTTTTCATACTACCACCCAAAATTATTATATCTAAAAATGTACACATTTAAAAGCGTATTTTAAATCTATAAATAATAGTATATTAGAATTTTCTAGTTTATCTTTTGTTTTTTTAATATAATAAAATTTTTGTAAAGGAGGGGTCAGAAAAATGAGTTTTGTTCCAAAGAAAACTAAAGACAAGATACCCGCGACATATAAGACCCTTTATTTGAAGGAAAATCACGTCAAAGAGATTGAAAAAATAGCTAAAGAAAACAATACTTCATTTAATAATGTTGTCGTCAGTATGATTGAAACTTGTCTTAACAAAAAGTAAAGAGCTTCTGCTCTTTTTATTTTTGATAATTTATAAAATTATACATATATTTTACTAGGGCGTGGTTTGTAATATGTTTTTAAATTTTATATCAATTATTAAAAGTATGATATTTTTTACAGGTAGTTATGGAAATAACGTTTTTCCTCCACCATTGTCTAATGAAGAGGAAGAAATGTATGTTGATAAAATGTTAAATGGTGATAAAGATGCTAGGAGTATTTTAATTGAACATAATTTAAGATTAGTAGCACACATTGTAAAAAAATTTGATAACAAAAATACAGATACTGATGATTTGATATCTATTGGTACTATTGGTTTAATTAAAGGTATAGACACTTATAAAAAAACTCCCAAAGTTAAAATAACTACTTATGCTGCTAGATGTATACAAAATGAAATATTAATGTATTACAGAAGTAACAAGAAAAATCAAAATACAGTATCTTTAAATGATTCGATTGGTTATGATAAAGAAGGAAATGAAATTAACTTAGCAGATTTACTAGAGGATAAACAAGAAGATATTTTAGATACTATTCAAATAAAAGATAATATTAGTTTATTAAACAAATATTTGAAAAGTTTAAATAAAAGAGAAAAAGAAATAATTATTAAAAGATATGGTTTAAATAACGAAAAAGATTTAACTCAAAAAGAAATTGCAGAATCTTTAGGAATATCTAGAAGTTATGTATCTAGAATTGAAAAAAGAGCTTTAACTAAAATTCTTAGAGAATTTATTAAAAATAAAAACATTAATAAGTAAGTTTTACCTATTAATGTTTATTTTTATTTATTACAATCTGTACATACTTCATTAGCATTTTTTATTTGAATCATATATTGTTTTAATTTAGTTTTTAAATCTTTTACTTCATCTTCATTCCAATAATCTTCTGGATTGTCAAAGTCATGTGTATCTTTAGAAGTTTCATAATCATTTCCAATTACACTTCCATTTATATGAAATGATACATTAGGAACAAAAATTCTTTCTTTCCCTTCATCATCAAATTGTAAATTTTCTTTTAACAGTTCAATAATTCTTTTATATTCATCCGTATTATTTTGTCTATCTTCTAATATATTAAAATAATATATTTTTTCTATTCCTACTTCTTTAGCTACTTCATTTAAATATTTAACATAAGTTTGGCACCAAGGACATTCTGGGAATCCTAAATAAACAATTCCTGTGCCATGTTCCATAATATTAATAATTTCCTCTATATCTCGATAAACAAAAACATTGTTTTCATCAACAGTTGTATATTCTTTACTAAATTTTTCAGCATCAGTTAATTTAGTATCCTTATTTAAAAACAAAATTCCACATATAATTCCTACTAATAAGATAACAATTCCAATAAAAATAATTATTTTTTTCTTCATTTCTATCCACCTCAAAAACATTTTATATTAATGCAATCATAGAATAAATAAATTAGTGGTTGAAAAAACTCAACTATAAGTTGAGTTAAAATTATTTACAATTATCTTCTATTTTTAACGGGATTTTATAAGTAATATTATTTCCTTTTATATTCAAAGCATCTATTTCAAGATATAAACTGTTGTCATTATATTTTTTGCACACTGCTTCATAATTATCGATATTAAATTTAACGTTTTTTAAAAAATCTTCCAAGGTTACATTTTTTTCTTTGTTACATTTATCAATAATTATTTTTGCATTATCATTTACCTCATATAAAGTACAATTAATTTCTTCATATTTAGTTATATCCTCTTCACCGCAATAAGTTATATGTGAAATATATATAGAAGATTTATCTTTATTATAAGCCATACTTCCCGTTACTGTAAAATCACTACAGTTTGTTGTTATTGTTTTAAATTCAAAATCATTATTTTTTATAATTAAATATATTATCAGAGTAAAAATTAAAATTGTTACTGACATGATTATCCAAAATACTTTTTGACTATTCTTTTTAATTTCCTTATTAAAAAGAACTTCATCTAAACTTATTTTATATTCTTTAGATATTTCTTTTAATATTGATATATCAGGGATATTTTTGCCATTTTCCCATTTTGATACTGCTTGATAAGTTACTCCAAATTTATCAGCAAATTCTTTTTGGCTCATATTGTGTTTTTTTCTTATATCTTTTATAAATTTTCCTATATCTTCTTGATTCATCTTAAACACCAAATTTATTTTATCACATTATTATGTTTTATGCCTTTATATTAATTAAAAGGGTCTTGTATCTGATCTAATCCAGTCTTATCTGTTTCTTTTATTTTTAATAAAATACTATTTTTAAATATTGAATCCATATTATCATCCATTGAAGTATTAGTTGTACTTAACGTAAACTCATAATTCTTTCCTTCTTTTAGTTTTTCATCAGTTCTAATTAATACTGTATCAGCTTCAGCTTGAAATAATTTTAGAGTTACCCAAAATAAGTTTTCTTCTTCACCCTGTAATACTTTTTCAACCTTATATGTTCTTGTAAATTCTTTTGGTTCTTTGTTGGTATCAGTACATAATTTAACAGAAAATTTATTTTCAACAAATAATTCTTTTGGCCCTATATAAATATTTTTATTTCCTAATAATGTATGACATTTTATTATTGCAACATTATCATTTGTATATACTTTTGTTCCACCATCATCATATGTTGTTTTTTCTAACTTTAAACCATTCATAAATCCATCGAAATTATAATCTTTTAATGATTTATTAGAGTTAATTACAATATCTTGTAAGCAAAATAAATAAACATCTCTACCATCTATATTTGTGTATTTTTTTAATTCATTACTACAATTTTCTATTTTCTTTAACTCTATTCCATTATTAACTTTTAATTCTAT
>JAZSOX010000100.1:0-7440 GCA_045537175.1 Bacilli bacterium | reverse complement strand
TAAAATTTAGTAGGTGATATATTGTGTATATAGGGATTATTTTAACAATAATAACGGGTTTATTCTTTTTAATTGGAATATATGCATTAAGAAGTATTAAAAATAGAGAAAGCACTTCGTTGTTTACGATATCTTTAGCATTTATTGTGATGGCTGGATTATTAGTTTTTGATTTATTACCAGAACTTTTGGAAGCAAATAATATTTATTTATTAATACCGGTATTTTTGGGATTTTTAACATTAATAATTTTAGATAAATTAATACCACACCATCATCATGAACATAGTGAAAAACATTGTGATAAGCATGATCATGATTTACATCTAAATCATATAGGTATAGTTACTATTTTAGCATTAGCTATACATAATATGATTGAAGGATTAACTTTATATAGTGTAACTCTTAATAGTGTAAAATCCGGTTTGTTAATGATGATAGGAATATCTTTACATAATATTCCTTTAGGATTTCAAATAGGAAATTCCTTAAAAAATAAAAAATATAGCAAATTACTAGTGTTTTTATTATGTATAAGTTCTTTTTTAGGAGCATTAATAATTATTTTATTTGGTTCGTTAAATGAAATGATAATAAGCATATTACTAGCATTAACATTTGGAATGCTTTTATATATTTTAATTTTTGAATTATTTAACGAAATTAAAAGTGCACTAAAGAAAAGAGAAACATTATATGGTATAATATTAGGTATAGTAATATTATTTATTACATTTATGATATAAGGAGTATATCAATGAAGAAAGTATTAGTAACAGGTGCAGCAGGAAGTATTGGAATGCTTGTAATAAAATATTTATTAAGTGAAGGAAAATATGAGATTACAGCTTTAGATTTAAGAAATAAAAAAGTATTAAAAAATTTAAAAAAATATCGAAAAAGAATTAATATTATTTATGGTGATGTTAATGATCCAATATTAATTGAAGCTTTAGTTAAAGATCATGATTTTATAATTCATTTAGCTAGTGTAATGCCTCCACTTGGAGATTTTAGTAAAAATATTGGTGAAATAGTTGACTATAATGGTACCGAAAATATTATAAAAGCTATAAATTACTATAATAATGATTGTTTTTTAATATATGCTTCAACAACAAGTGTATACGATAATAGCTTAAGTGGTAATATTAAAGAAAAAATTAAAGAAGATGAATTAACAAATTATAGTCTAAATAAATATAATACTGAAAATTTAATTAAGAAAAAATTAAAAAACTATACAATTTTTAGATTACCATTAATTTTAAATAATATTACAGATGAACCATTTATGTTTAATATAAAAAAGAATTTAATGGTTGAAGTAACAACAAATATTGATGCTGCGTATGCTTTTGTTAAAGCAATTGATTATAAAAAAGAATTAAATAAGAGAATATTTAATGTAGGTATGGGCAGTGAAGGGAGAGTAATATACAATGATATTTTAAAAAATATTTTAAAATATTATGGTATAAGTATGAGATATATTTTATCTAGAATATTTTTGGAGAAAACATATCGCAGTCCTGTTCTTACTGATAGTGATGATTTAGAGAATATAATACATTATCGTAATGACTCATTTTATAATTATTATAGAAGATTACAAAGTCGAGGAAAGAAAAGGAAAATTAGAAAATTATTAGCAAAGCCGTTATTATATTTAAAGAATAAAGAATAGGTGGGAGATTTTATGACTGGACTAGTGTTAGCCGGTGGAGGAGTTAAAGGTTCTTATCAAGTAGGAGCTTATTTAGCTTTTAAAAAATGTGGTATTAGATTAGATGGTGTAGTAGGAACATCTATTGGTTCTTTTAATGCTGCAATGATTGTATCGGGAAAAGATGCCGAATTATATAACTTTTGGAAAAATGTTAATGTTGGGGAACTTTTGAATTTTAATACTAAATATATAGATAGTGTGAATAATAAAGATAAATTTAAAGAATTGATTTATGGTATTGAACAAATGACTATAATTGTTAAAAACAAAGGAATTAATAACAGTAATTTAAAAAACTTATTAAAAGAAATGATAGATGAAGAAAAAATAAGAAACAGTTATATGGATTATGGACTTGTTACCGTTAGAGTAAATGATTTAAAACCATTATATTTATTTAAAGAAGATATGAAAACAGGAAAAATTCCTGAATATATTTTAGCTAGTTGCAATCTACCAGTATTTAAAACTGAAAAGCTAATTGACGATAAATATTATATTGATGGTGGTTTTTATGATAACAACCCAATTAATATGCTATTAGATAAAGGCTATAAAAAAATCTATTCTGTTGAAATTCAAGGTATTGGATTTAGCAAAAAAATTAAAGATGATAAAAAAGTTATAAAAATAACACCATCAAGATTTTTAGGAAGTACTTTAAATGTTAATAAGAAAAAAATTAATGAAAATATCAAATTAGGATATTATGATACATTGAAAATATTAAAAAATTACGAGGGATATAATTTTATCTTTAAAAAATATCCAAAGTTGTTGTATAATATCTTGGCAAGGAAAATAGATAAAGATTTATACAAAAGAGTTAAGCGATATTTTAGAGCAGAAGATAATAAAGAACTTATTATAAAAGCTTTAGAATATACTATGATGAAAGAAGAAATTACATATTTTAAAATATATAGCTTAATTAAACAAATAAATTTTGTAAAGAATGAAACTAAAGATAAACATTTTGTTTATGAGTTTGTTAGAAATTTAAAAATATTTTAGGAGGTATTTATGGGAAGAGCTTATGAAGTAAGAAAAGCTAGTATTATGAAAACAGGAGCTGCCAAAGCAAAATTATATTCTAACTTTGCAAAGGAAATTTATTTAGCAGCAAAGAAAGGTGTTCCAGAAATTGAAGCTAATATATCTTTAAAAAGATTAGTAGAAAAAGCTAAAAAGAATCAAGTTCCAAGTGACATTATTAATAGAGCTATTGAAAAAGCTAAAGGTGTTGGTGGAGAAGATTATCAAGAAGTAACATATGAAGGATTTGGTCCTGGAGCATCAACACTTATTATTAAATGTTTAACAGATAATGTTAACAGAACAGTTGGAGAAGTAAGAGCTGCATTTAATAAAGTTAATAAAAGCTTAGGTGTTACTAATTCTGTTTCTTATAATTATGATTATGTTGGAGTACTTTATTTTAAGAGTCAAAATAGTGAAGCATTATTTGATGAATTGCTTAATGAAGGTATCGAAATAATTGATTACGAAGATGAAGATGGATACATTAATATTACTATGCAACCTAATGATTATAATAAAGTTAAAGATGTTGTAGAAAAAATCAATTCTGACGTAGACTATGAAGTAGACCAAATAGGAATGTTTCCTAAAGAAAAAACTACTCTTGAAGGCGAAGATAAAGAAATTTTTGAAAAATTATATAACATGTTAGATAATATTGATGATGTAACCGAAATATATCATAATGTAAATATTGATTTATAAAAATATTAATTGTATAATTTATTTGTTAGCAATGAAGGAATTTACGACTCTGGAGCTAAAGCGTATTACTGCGATAAAGTTTAAAGTGTATGATTTAAATTCATAAATTAAGGTGGTACCGCGGGTATAAACTCGTCCTTAACCTTGATTTTTGAATTTTTTTTATTTATATGGAGGTTATATGAATACTGAATACGAAGTTAGAATATTAAATATAAATGTTCAAGAAATAATTCAAAAGTTAGAAAGCTTAAAAGCTGAAAAAATATTTGATGCCTTGCAAAAAAGATATGTATATGATTTTAAGCCAAAAATAAATAACAAATGGATTAGACTTAGAACTAATGGTAAGAAAACAACATTAACAATTAAGGATTTAACTGCAAAAACTATTGATGGAACTAAAGAATTAGAAATAGAAGTATCTGATTTTGAAAAGATGAATTTAATATTAAAGGATTTAGGTTATATCCCAAAGGGATATCAAGAAAACAAAAGAATACAATATCAATTAAATGGTGTTGAAGTAGATATAGATTATTGGCCTCTTATTCCTACTTATTTAGAAATTGAGGGAAGTAGTGAAGAAGAAGTTTATAATACTTTAGAATTATTAGGATTTACGAAAGAAAATATAACAACTAAAGATGTTGAAACAATATATTTAGATTACGGATATAATCTAGAAGAAATATATGATTTAAAATTAGAGGAGGAAAGAAAATGACAATATTTGAAGAATTAAAATGGCGTGGACTTATTAAAGATATAACAAGTCCAGAATTAGAAGAAAAATTAAATAATGGTGGATTAACTTTTTATATAGGTACTGATCCAACTGGAGATAGCCTACATTTAGGCCACTTATCATCGTTTTTAATTTCAAAAAGATTAAAAGATGCAGGACATAACCCAATACTTTTAATTGGAGGGGCAACAGGTAGAATAGGAGATCCTCGTCCGACAACAGAAAGAGAAATGAAATCAATCGAAGAAGTTGAACATAATATAGAATGTTTAACAAATCAAGTAAAAAAATTATTTGGTTTTGAAGTAGTTAATAATTATGATTGGATAAAAGATATAAATACACTAGATTTCTTAAGAGATTATGGTAAATATTTTAATGTTAATTATATGTTAGATAAAGATATTATAAGAAGACGTTTGGAAACTGGTATTACTTTTACAGAATTTTCTTATATGATATTACAAGCATTAGATTTTTTACATTTATATGAAACAAAGAATTGTGTAATGCAAGTAGCAGGATCTGACCAATGGGGAAATATTACTGCTGGTGTTGATTTAATTAAAAGAAAATTAGGTAAAGATGCTTATGCTTTTACAATGCCATTAGTTACAACAAAAGATGGTACTAAATTTGGTAAAAGTGAAGGTAATGCTTTATGGCTAGATAAAAATAAAACTACTAGTTATGAATTATATCAATACCTAATTAATGTAGAAGATGAAATGGTTATTGATTATTTAAAAATATTCACATTCTTAACTAAAGAAGAAATTGAAACTTTAGAAGAAGAAAATAGACTGCATCCAGAAGAAAGACGTGCACATAAAACATTAGCAAAATGTGTAATTACATTCTTACATGGTGAAGATGAAGCAGAAAAAGCTGAAATGATGAGTAAAGCATTATTTACTGAAGATATTAAAAATCTATCTAGTGAAGATATATTAACTAACTTTAAAGATATGGATAAAGTAATTCTAAATGCGGAAGTAATGTTAGAAGATTTACTTGTTAGTGGTAGTATTTGTTCAAGTAAAAGAGAAGCAAGAGAACTTATTAAAGGTAATGCGATAAGTTTAAATAATACTAAAGTAACTGAACCAACATATTTAGTAACAAAAGAAAATGCCATTGATAACAAAGTATATTTAATCAAAAAAGGAAAGAAAAAATATTATTTAGGAATATTTGAATAATGAGTGTAGGCAGAATATCTTATCATAAGTTTATAGAATATATTAAATTAATAAAATTTAAGAATATTAATATTCCAATAAAGAAAAATAAATATTGGTATTTTAAATGTAAAGATTTTCTTACAAAAAATGAATTTGTTTATAAAAGTGATA
Organism: Bacilli bacterium; assembly: GCA_045537175.1. Classification (GTDB taxonomy): domain Bacteria; phylum Bacillota_I; class Bacilli_A; order RF39; family UBA660; genus SIG200. The sequence continues at coordinate 1,859 of JAZSOX010000100.1, read as the reverse complement.
TAGAAAGTGTTTTTAGCGAATATAGTAACAATAGTTTAGTTTATTATTATTGTTATGGAAATAGAGAAAATATTCTTTTGGATAAAAGATATGCTGTTATGCATGAACATTCTTTTCCAGATATTATAGAGATGTTGTATGAGTTTCCCGAAACATTTTATATTCCTACAGATTGTAAAAAATATTATTCTGAGCAAGAAATTAATTTTTTGAATAACTTACAAGAAAAATTATTAAATGATGGCTTAAAAGATGTTGGGATTTATTATCAAGAACATCCATTAAAAGAAAAATATGAATTATTATATTTAGAATATAACTATGATGAATTAAGAAAAAGAAACATGAAAAAAGTTGAAAGGATTAATATAAAAAAACATGAAAAAATGTATAAAAAAATTACTAATTAATTAGTAATTTTTTTGTTATCTAAAATAAATAAATATAAATAATGCTAAGCATAGACAATAAATAGAGAACTTCCAAAGTTTACCTTTTTTAACCATATTACTTAACCATTGATATGAGAAATAAGTAATAATTAAAGCAGCAATCATTCCACATAAATAAGGAAGTAATAGGGTTGTTGGAGTACTTATTAAATCAGTTACTTTTAATAACATAGTTCCAAAACTTACTGGGAAATATAACATAAATGTATATTTTAATGCATCTTCTCTTTTTAATTTACAAATAAGACAAGCTACTAAAACTGTACCGCTACGACTAATTCCGGGAATAATTGTTATTGCTTGAAATAATCCAATTATAATTGCGTCTTTAAATGTTATTCCATCGCTATCTTTTTCTCCTTTTATATTTCTTACAATATAAAGCATTAAGGCAGTAAATAAGAATGCAAAAGCTAACATTTTTAATGAAGTATAATTACTTTCTAAATAATCATTAAAAAGTATACCAGTAATACCAACAGGAATAGTACTTATGATCATTTTTATAACATACATAAATCCATTTTTAGCTGTTTTCCTTTTTTCTTTACTAAATATAAAATTAAAGAAATCTTTAATTAGTTTAATAATATCTTTTCTAAAAATAAATAGTATTGCTAGAAAAGAACCAAAGTTAGAAATAATTTCAAAATTAAAAGTATTAAACATCTCTGTATTAAATAAATTTTTAAATAGAAATATGTGTCCACTACTAGATACAGGAAGTGGCTCTGTAATTCCCTGAACAATTCCTAACAAGATATATTTTATATAATCCATAATTATCACCTAATTAATTATATAATATTTTTCACAAATTATAAATAAAATATAGAGATAAGTATGTTAAGTTTGTGTTTATTTTTATTAGGTTTTGTATTCTCAGTAATTGGATTATTTTTTATAATTTTATATTTAAATTTGTTTGTTATTGGGTATAGTTTTTTTGAATTTGTTTATTTTATTATTAGAAGTATTTATTGTGATTTATTTTTTATTGGCATAATTTTATTGTATTTGTCTTTAGAAAGGAAGAAGAAACGTGAATTACTATTATGATGTATTATTAAATTTTCAAGAAAAATATTGTATGTTTTACGAATGGGATGAACAAGATGGAATAGAGTTTGTAAAAAAAATCCCATTATATCACATAGATTCTAAAACATATATCGATTTATTTAATAACAAAGTCAAAGTAACTAATGAATTTTTAAAAAACATTGAAAATAAAACTAAATTAAAATCAAATATTTATTTAGAATATACTGCTATATTTAGCGACGGAAAAAATAGTATTGCATTAGAATTTAATAAAAAAGGTGAAGTTATTAACAAGAGCAGTTTAATGTTAGAAGATGAACTTAATATAAATGAATTCATGTATAGCATTAGTATAAATACTTT
>JAZSOX010000161.1:0-2139 GCA_045537175.1 Bacilli bacterium | reverse complement strand
GAAGTAGAAATACTTCTTTTTAAATTTAAAAAAATCGTTTTTTATGTTATGAAATGTTTAAAACAAATAAACGGAATTTTTACTAATTCCAGATGATAATAACATAACATTGGAGAATCTCGAGCATTAAAATTAAAAGTCAACAAAAAATTTTGCTTTATTGACTTTTTTTTACATTCCTTATTTGACAATATGTAAAAAATAAATTAAGATAAATGTGTTAGAAAAATAAGGTTTTGGAGGATATATATGGAAAAAATAACAAATATGTATACTGGTGAAGTAATTGAAGTTGAATTGCCTAGAGCAACAAAGTATGATTTTTTATTAGAGAGAAATCAAAAGTATATGAATAACATTGCTTTATCATTTAATAATAGAAAAATCACTTATGAAGAAATGCATACAAGAATTGACGAGTATGCTCGAGCATTATCAAAAAGAGGAATTAGACAAGGTGATATTATAGCAGTTTGTGTCGCTAATACACCAGAAGCGGTTTATTTATTATATGCATTAGATAAATTAGGAGCTACAGTTGTAGGGCTTAGTCCTATCAATAATGAATATAAGATGCAAAGAGATTTAGAAATAGTAAAACCTAAAATGGTTATATCAGTAGATATGATGTATTCGAAATTTAGAAAAGCAGAAGATACATTGAATTTTTCTTCGATTCTTTTTAGTCCGGTTGAATCTTTAAATAGTCCATTTGTAAAAACACTTTATAGTTTAAAACAAAGAAAAGAAGGCAATTATAAAAAAGGAAGAGCTTTTAATTTAAGACAAATTGTTAAAGATGGAAAGGATTTTGATGCTATATATGGCGAATACGTTGAAAATTCAGTAACAGACATTATGTTTACTGGAGGATCAAGTGGTATTCATAAAGGTGTTGATTTAACTGGTAATGGACTAAATGCAGTAGTACAAGCGTTAGATTATGTTTTAATACTTGAACCAGGAATGATTCATTTAGGTAATATTCCATTTGGACATATGGCATTTGGTCGTTTAGTTATGCATTATGCGTTATGTAAAAATTTAGAGTTTGCATTAACATTAGAAATGCTTCCTAATAAATTTTATGAAGAAATTGTAAGAACTCAAGCTAATGGTGCGATGGGTGGACCTGTTCATTGGAATTCTTTAGCAAATAATCCAAAGGTAAAAGAAGGAACTTTAACAAATTTAATACAAGCCCTTTCTGGTGGAGAAATGTTTAAAGAAGAAGACCGCCTAAGAGCGGATGCAAAATTAGCTTATGCTGGTTCTAGCGCTAAAATTGGTGATGGCCTAGGTTTAACTGAAATGTGGGCTCCAACACATGTAAATATGGGTGGAGTAAATACGCCAAATACGATTGGATATGCAATACCATTTGTTAAATCAAAAGTAGTTGATTTTGAAACTTTTGAAGAAGTAGAACAAGGTAAGGCTGGATTACTTTTGGTAAATGGTCCAGGAATGATGTTAGGTTATCATGATAACGAAGTAGAAACAAATAAAGTATTCACTTATGATGAAAATGGTGTTAAATGGTATAACACAGGAGATTGTGTAACTTTTACCCAAGAAAACGAATATAAATTTGTTGGTAGAAAAAAGAGAAATTTTGTGTGCGGATGTGATAACATTTATCCTGAACAAATTGAAATATTATTACAAAAAATACCAGAAATTAAAGAAGTAATTGTAACTTCCGTAAAAGATGCTAAATATCAATATTTGCCAAAATATCGTATTCTTTTATCTGATCCAGAATGTGATAGAAGTATGCTAGAAATAAAAATTAATGACTTAATTATTAGTACATTAGGAGAAAGTGCGTTACCTGGTTATATTGAATATGTAAGTACTCCATTTTTAAGAACAGATAATGGTAAGTTAAATGCTACTTACTATCAACAACAAGACGATTTGTTAAAAAATGCTGAAGAATTAGGATTAAAATTAAAAAAATAATTTAATGATACACTAAAAAATAGTGTATTTTTTTTGTGGATTTGTTATAATTTAGTAGAGAGTAGGTAAAAAGTTATGGGTTTATATTTTTCAATTAGTGCATTGATTATAATTTGTGTTTTTGTTTATAACTTTTTTTCAAAGCAGAGAGTCAAAAATATTGAAACAACAATT
>JAZSOX010000153.1:0-5793 GCA_045537175.1 Bacilli bacterium | reverse complement strand
GAAAATTATAAAGATTTAGATAGTTTATTAAAAAAAGTAAAAAGAGTAAACTTGCAAAAAGTTAATGATGAATATGTATTATTAAGTGTAAGTGGCTTATTTAATAAAGTAGTAGATAAAATTGATGTTGCTTTTCCAATAGTACATGGACAAAATGCAGAAGATGGTTCTTTAGCAGGTTACCTTGAAACCATAGGTATTCCTTATGTTGGATGTAATGTTTTAGGAGCAGCTTTAGGACAAGATAAGATTGTTATGAAACAAGTATTTAAAGATTCTAATATACCAGTAGTAGATTATGTATGGTTTTATGATAATGACTATTTAAATAATAAAGATAAGTATTTAAAAGATATTAAAAAGATGGGGTATCCAGTAGTAGTAAAACCAGCTAGTTTAGGTAGTAGTGTTGGAATTAACTTTGTTAAAGATGAAAAAGGAATAGAAGATGCCATTAATGAAGCGATTAGTTATGATAAGAAAATAATTGTAGAAAAGGGTGTTGAAAATTTAGTTGAAGTTAATTGTAGTGTAGTAGGAAATTATGAAATACAAGAAGCTAGTATTTTAGAACAAGTTATGAGTAGTAATGCTATACTTACTTATAAAGATAAATATGTAGGTAATTCTAAAACTAAAGGTGCAAGTAAAGGTATAGTTAATACTAGTAGAATAATACCAGCTCAAATAGATAAAGATATTACAAAAAAAGTACAAGAAATAAGCAAGAATGTATTTAAAGCACTTAATTTATCTGGAGTATGTAGAATAGATTATTTAATTAATAGTAAAACTAAGGAAGTTTATGTAAATGAACCAAATACTATACCAGGATCTTTAGCGTTCTATTTATGGGAACCAATGGGTAAAAAGTATTCAGTATTACTTGATGAAATTATTAATCTTGGTATTAAAGAATATAAAAACAAATCTAAGAAAGTTACATGTTTTGATACTAATATCTTAAAAGATTATAAAAAAGGTAACGGAGTAAAAAAATAGTTCACAATTAGTGAACTTTTTCTTTTGTTATTTCTTTATCTTCTGATAAACCAAGTATATAATCGGCGGATACATTTAAGTATTTACATATTTTAGGTAAATATGTTATTGGCATTATATTTACTCCTTTTTCATATCTAGCGTATTGTTGTTGCTTTATTCCTAGATAATCTGCAAGTTCTTTTTGTGTTATATTTTTACAATCTCTTATCCATTGAATTTTCTCGTTATAATACATCAAATCACCGACATACTAATATCATTTTTTACAACTGATGTGTTGACAAGTGAACTTATGTATTGTAAAATTTAATTACAATAGAAGTGTTGTAATATGCGTAAATTATACAAAATAGTACATATTAATAAGGGTGATGTTAGCTATGAAGTTTCTAAAAAATATAACACATAAATTTCAAGGTATGAGTAATCGAAAAAAGACAGTTGTAAGTATTGCTTCAATAATAGTACTTGCAAGTGCCTTTTTAATGTGTAATGCATTTTTTAATAAGAATAGTGTTTTAGATGAAGTAAGATTAAAAAACTCAAGTGATGATACTAGTATGTTTGCAATCATGTTAGAACAAAGCGATGGAACATATAAAGAATCAAGCGATAAAACATGGCCAACTGGCGGAACTTATGTATATGATCAACAAAAATCAGGATGTATTGATGCTAACGGGAATGCTTTAAATGGTATTCTTAGTTATGATGCAGCTAATAATAAAGCTGTTGTAAAAACTAAACAGGCAGCATATTGCTATTTATATTTTAGTTTTCCGCTTCCAGATGTTACAGTTGCTGATGTTGATTTAACAAAATTAAATAGTGCAGGATATCAAAAAACTATGGATTGTGGTAGTACAGGTACTGCTACATATAATACAAAATATCAAAGAATAGAATTTGATAGTGTTACAGCACCAGCAAAATGCAAATTTAATTATACAGAAGATACAACAAATTATCCAACATTAAAGAGTGAAGTAGAAAGTAAAGCAACTGAAGTGCCTGATGTGCCTTTTATTAAGTCTGGAGCTACTTATACAGCTCTTGTTTATAATGAATATTCTAATATTACTAATACATCATCATCTCCGTTTGTATGGGATGAAACAAATAGTATTTGGACACAAACGGCTACATCAACTACAACTTCCAATTTTAAATATTATCCAGTTGAAGCTGGTGGATATCAAGTATGTTATGTTTTGCCATCTAGTTTATCTACATCAAGTTCTTCAAGTTATAAAAACTATATATCTTTATATTTTAATAGTACAAGTTCATCAATAAAAACTGTATATTCTAATTATAATAGTGGGGAAACAATTTCTGGTTGTTATGATATGGGATACTTAACACCAAACGAATATATTTACATAAAAGGGCGATACTATGATAATAATATTTCATTTTATATAAAGAAAACAACAGATTCCGAAATTGTTGATGCTGGGTATAGATATACCGGAAAACAACCGGACAATTGGATTTGGTTTAACAATGAGATGTGGAGAATTATAGGAAGTGTACCGGTATGTTTAAATGCAGACTGTACAAATAAAGAAAATTTAGTAAAAATAATAAGAGCTTATTCAATTGGTGGAATATGGTATGATGATTCTGCTGCTGCTTACAGTTGGGAAAATAGTACTTTATTTAAACTATTAAATAGTTATTATTACGGAAAAATGGATGCAACATATGACACTTTAGCAGAAGATTCTTTATGTGCGAATGCTTTATGTAATTATACAGAAAAAGGAATATCTCGTAATGATTACTATGGAAATATGATAAAAAATGTATATTTAAATATTGGAATAAGTAATACTGCAAATTTAATATCAACAACATACTCTTTAGAAACGCAAACAATATCAACTGTTGGTTCAAAAATAGGAATAATGAACGCGAGTGATTATGGTTTTGCAACATCAGGTATATCCTATAACAATATTAAATTATCATCTTTAGCAAGTTATGAACATAGTAATTGGTTATTTGGGCAACACAGTGAGTGGACAATCACCAAAAGTAGCGGTACTTATGGTATGATTTATGTTTTTAACACTGGTGCTTTAGGTTCATCGTATGCAAATAGCCATTATACCGTTAGACCAATTGCTTATCTTGATTCATCTGTGTATGTTTTAAATGGAAATGGGAATATATCAACTCCATATGTCATTGGAATGTAATATTAAAAGCAAAATAGATTAGCTATTAAATAAAAATTCAGCACAAATTAACATAAAATTTATTTTGTAATCAATATGGATAATAGAAAATAGGAGAGATAAAATATGAAAAAAAAAGTGATATTAGTTTGCATGCTTTCGATAGTATTATTTTTTATATTAATGACAATTATTATATCACCAAATAAAAAATATATAATGAAAGATGGTGTTATGTTAGCAATTACTATGGATGGTAATCCAATTACAACATTTCCAGAAGGAAAAGATTATCGAGTAAGTATTAATTGCGAAAATGGCAAAGGAATTTTTTTCCCGAATGAATGGAATTTTGCAGTAAAAAATATATCTGGAAATGTAATTTGTAATATAGATTATACAACAAGAACTGATAATGATAGACTATTAAAGGAAGTAGAAGGCAAAGCATCTAATATTAGTTTAACTAATAGTGTTGGTGATTCAGAAACCAGTTATCGTTATGGTGGAAAACAACCTGATAATTGGGTATTGTTTAATAATGAAAAATGGAGAATTATAGGAAGTATACCTGTTTGTCTAGACTCAGAATGTTCAACTAAAGAAAATTTAGTAAAAATAATAAGAGAAGAGTCAATAGGGGGGTTGCTATTTGATAGTGGTTCAAATAGTGCATGGGGAAGTAATTCATTATATATATTATTAAATAATTACTATTATGGAAAAGTAGAGACCGCAGGAAAAAGTGTTTGTCTTGGTCGTGGTTCTTCCGATGCATCATGCCATTTTACAGACATTGGTATTTCAGGTGATATTAATGATTATTATGGAAGAATGTTGAAAGATGTTTATTGGAATGTAGGCGTAGTTACTGACAATTCAACTATAAGTAGTGCATACACATTAGAGACTGCAACAATGTCCTCTGTGAGTTCAAAAATTGGATTAATGAGTTCAAGTGATTATGGTTTTGCAATAGGTGCATCCTATAATTCTGTATTATCAAATTTATCAAGTAAAACGTTCACTCGAGAAAATTGGTTATATGGTCAAGGTAATGAATGGCTAATCAATGGCGCTTGTGTTGGGAATGCTGGAGAGGTTGGTGTAGCTGGACAATTTTTCCCACTTAATATGTCTGGTTCTGTCAGACCTGTTGTTTATTTAGATTCCAATGTCTATGTTGTAAGTGGAGACGGTACAGAAGGTAATCCATATACATTGGCAATGTAAGATAAAAAATAAATGGGTATTAGAGTAAAAACTCTATACCTTTTTTATTTGTGTTCTTCTTGAAGAATAATTATATATATGGTAATATTTGAATAGATAATTTAGTAGTAAGGAAGTGTAGTAAATTAATGAAAATTTTAAAATATATTGGAAAGATATTTAGTTTTGTAGGAGTGTTCCTACTAGTGTTATTAGTAACTGTTTATAGTATGGGATTAATATTCTGCTATGGACCGAGTATTCATGCAAGAAATTTATTTGTAACTACATTACTTGAAACTGGACAAATGAAATTTGTGGTTGGTTTGTTTATGAGTGATAAAGCTGTACAAGAGATAGTTGATAGTAATAGTATGGCTGTATTTAATGAAGAAGTAGATAATAGTTTAATTAATACTAATGAAATAAAAGATAAAGATGGTATAGAACTTGTACAGATTACTGGTGGAACATATTCTGCTAAAATGATTATTGTAAATGATCCTTCAAGAATAAAGCTTGCTACTATATATGATGGTAGTTGGAAAGAGTATGGAGTAACACTTGATAAGTTAGTAAATGATAATGATGCTTTTGCTGGTGTTAATGGTGGTCTTTATGTATCTAATGGTAATAAAGGTGGTCGTCCTATGGGACTTGTTGTTCGTGATGGCAAAATAGAACATAATAACCCATCAGGAATTGCAGGACTTCATTTAGTAGGATTTAATGAAGATAATTTACTTAAGATAATTGATTTAAGTGGTAAAAATAAAAATCAAGTAGAAGAAATAATAAAGAGCGAAAAAATTAGAGATGCGGTAGCATTTCAAGAAGAAAGTAGTGATGCGAATAATCACTTTGTAAAACTTATTATAAATGGTGAAGAAAGAGAAGTTAATGGTTCTGGAAGTGGTGCCAATCCTCGAACTGCAATAGGACAAAGAGCAGATGGCTCAGTACTTATGCTAGTAACTGATGGAAGAGGAGCAAGTGGTCATTTAGGTGCTACTGCTGGAGATTTGATAGAAGTAATGAGTGAATATGGTGCAGTAAATGCTGCTAATATAGATGGTGGGTCATCATCTAGTATGTATTATGATGGTAAATATGAAATGACTTCAGTTACATTATATTATTCAAATTCTTCTTGGAGATTACCTACAGGATTTATAGTAGAAAAGAGGTAGTATAAATGAAACTAATAAGAAAATTCAAAAGAAAAAGTTTATATCAAAAATCACTTATAATATTTACATTAATTATAAGTATTGCGTGTATTTCTTTTCTAATTTATGTATTTAATAGTATGGTAATTTATGAAAGAAATTTAGTAGATAATTATATTAAATATTTAGCAGATTCTGGTAAGCTTATAGAAAGTATAGATAAT
>JAZSOX010000075.1:0-4743 GCA_045537175.1 Bacilli bacterium | reverse complement strand
AATACAGATCAAACTAGAGAAGATAGTTATAGACATATTCTTAAAACTGCTGGTTTCGTAACAAGAGATCCAAGAGTTAAAGAACGTAAAAAGTATGGTTTAAAGAAAGCACGTCGTGCTCCACAATTCTCAAAACGTTAGGATATTACAAAGTTTCAATGTTTCGAAAAGTCCGTATTTACGGGCTTTTTTGCTACAATAAAATATAAAAAATAGGCTAATTTTGACCTGAAGATAATACACAACATTCATATAACACAAGATATTGAGCAAAACATTATAAAATCTAGAAGCTAGTCGTGCTAGCGTTCTAATTTTCGGTGAATTTGTGATATAATAAAAATTAGTAAATGGGTGGTTTTATGGTAAAAGATTTATGTTTTGAAATAATTGAATCATGTCCAAATGAATGCAAGTTTTGTTCTTCAAATTCTTGTATTGATAAAAAACAAATTATTTCGTTTGATGACTTTAAAAGAGTTATAGATTATTTTATAAGTGAGGGCGGAATAGAGGAATTATCTTTAAGTGGTGGAGAGCCTTTTTTACATCCTGATTTATTAAGGATGGTTGAATACGCTAAATCATTTGGAATAAGGACGGTAATATTTACAAGTGGTATAAAAAAATCTTTACCACTAACTGCAGAAGTAAGAGAGTTTTATATAAAAGAAAGGAACTTTAAATTAGCAGAAATAGAAAAACATGAATCTTGGAACGAAAGATTAATAAATAACGTAAAAAATTATTATGAAAGAATAATACATCCACCTTTATTCAGCCCTATAACCAAAGAAGAGCTAAGTTTGCTAAAATCAATGGGTTTAGATAAAATAGTTTTTGATTATCAAGCGTATGAACATGAAACTGATGAATATTTAATGGGAAGAAATAGACAAAAGTATTCTTGTTTATTGGATTCATTATTAAACGCTTCAATTGTTGGATTAGAAACGGATGTTCATTTTATTCCGATGAAACCAAATTATAAAGAATTCCCAGATATATTAGAAATATTAGAAATTGCTGGGGTAAATAATATTAGTATACTCAATTTTGTACCTCAAGGTAGAGGTTTAAAAAATGTTGATGATTTAATGTTGAGTGATATTGAATTATTAGAATTTATGAAACTTTTAAATAATTCTAGAAATTTATATGGTGGTCATATAAGAATTGGGATACCATTGATGGGAGATGCTTCACATAAATGTAATGCGGGATTAGAAAAATTAGATATAAAATTTGATGGAACAGTATTGCCATGTCCAGCATTCAAAGAATTGGATATTGCAACAATGCAAAAATATGGAATTAAACATTATAGCATTTATGAAAATTTGGAAGAAGTAAAAACACCAGGAGGAAAAAGAGTAGAACCACTTTGCAGAAAAATATATAAGAAATAGTATCATTTTAAACAAATAATAAATTTAAGATGCTTTAGAGTTAGTATGTCTAACATACACACAGCATTACAAAATAACACATCCTTATGAAACCTAGTTTTGCTAGTAATGAAAAAAATTGATTTTTTTATAGTTTTATGATATTATATAGCCTAATTCAAAAAGGGGTGTTTTGAATGATAAAAAAAATACAAGAACTAAAATGGAAGTTACATTGTTATAGGCAAAAAAGATTATTTTTTTATGGATTAAAGAAGGGATACATTGCTCCTTATAATGATGAATTAATAGAAAAGTTAAGACATGTATATTATGGAGGAATTCCTGCTTCTGTAATATTGCTTTCTAATGGTATGACAAATGGACATTGTTATGATAGAGCGTTATTAATGTCGAGAGCTTTTTTAAATGATGACGACGATGTGCAATTATTATATGCATCAATTGATAGTCTAAGATTAAATCCTTTGTATATTAGTGATGATCCATTATATGCGGATCATTGTTTTGTTGAAAGAATTACAAAAGATGGAAGACATCTTATTTATGATACTTCAACGGGATTTATATATGATAAAAACCTGTATTGGTTAATGGAAAATCCTGAAGTTCGCAAAATAAATAGCAAGGAATCGATTAAACGATTTATAGAAGAAGACGAAGATCGTTGGCCAGAAGATGTTGAAAGAGATAAATACGCAGCACCATTAATATTACCAATGATTGAAATGTCTTTTGGTCGTCCAACCGAATTTTATTCGTTTAGTGGTATAGAATTATTACAAAGAGAAATAGATCATTATAAACAAATAATAAATTATGATGGTGTTGTAGAAGAAATAGATCAAGATATGAGACGATTAGGATTAAAAAAATAAAGAATTATTAGTTATTTTAGAGCAGCCGAATGTAATTTTTATGGACATAAATAACTTAAAAATTCTTATAAGACAGTCAGATATAAATCTGACTTTTTTGATGCCTTAAACTGCAAATCACAAAACTTTATGTTATGATAATATGGAAAGTGAAGAACAAACTCAACTACGAGTTCGTGTTAATTATGTAAAAAATATTATATTATTTCTATAAAGAAAGGAAAGCTAATATGAATCAAATTAAGATAGGTAAATTTATTGCTAACAGAAGAAAAGAAAGGAACATAACTCAAATTGAATTAGCAGAAAAATTAGGGATTACTGATAGAGCAATTTCAAAATGGGAGAATGGTATTTGTATGCCAGATGCAAGTATTATGACTGAATTATGTAGTGTTTTAGATATATCTATTAATGATTTATTTAGTGGTGAAATAATAATGAAAGATAGAGAAAAAAAGTTAGAAGAAACTTTATTGGATATGAAATTTGAAAAAGAAAAATCTGATAAAATATTATTAATGTTAGAAATAGTAATTGGATTTTTATCCTGTTTAGTATTATTAGTGAATGTGACTTTAGCTTCATATCTATCAATGCCAGATTGGTTAAGAGTTACACTTATTATAATTGGTTTTATTCCATTTATAATAGGAACAACAATTGCTTTGAAAATTGAACAAGTTGCTGGTTATTATGAATGTATGAAATGTCATCATAAATATATTCCAACTTTCAATAAAGTTTTGTGGGCAATGCATATAAATAGAATAAGATATATGAAATGTCCAAAGTGTAATAAAAAGTCTTGGAATAGGAAAGTATTAACAAAGTAAAAGGCCTGTATGAGGCTTTTTATTTATGTTATAATTAATTTAGGAGAGTAAATAATGAAAGTAAAAGTTGTTGGTAGTGGAAGCATGTGGAATGAACATAATAGTGCTTCTTATTTAATAGATGATAATATAATAGTGGATATGCCAAATGGTATGTGTAAGTATTTATTTAGACAAGATAAAGACCCTAGAAATTTTAAAAACATTTTAATTACGCATTTTCATGGTGATCATTTTTTTGATATACCTTTTTATATGTTGTTAAAATCAAAATCAGATAATAAAAATATTAATATTTATTGTAGCAAAAATGGAAAAAGAAAAATTGTTAATTTAATTAAATTAGCTTTTCCAAATTCTTTTAAAGATGTATTAAAAGAAACTAATACTTCGTTCTGTTTTGATGATAAATTTAATATTGAAGATTATAAAATAGAAAGATATTTAGTAAATCATGGTAGGATGAAACCAGCTTATGGATATATAGTTGAAAAAGAAAATATGAAAATTGGTTTTACTGGTGATACTGGATTATGTGATAATGTTTATTATATGTCTAGTATTTGTAATTATTTATTTTGTGATTGTATGTTTATAAATGGAACTCAAAAACACATGGGAATTAATCATTTAGAAGAACTAAGTCAAAAATATCCAGATTGTAAATTTATTGTAAGTCATTTGGAAAACGATACAAGAGAATTATTAAAAGAAAAAAAGATTATTAATGTTATTGTTCCAGAAGATGGCGATATTATTAATATAATATAGTATTGAGGATTATATATGAAAGAAAAAGATATCATATTAGAAATTATTAATTTAAAAAAATATTATGGAACCATTAGAGGCGTTGAAGATGTTTCGATAAAATTAAAATGTGGTGAAATATACGGTTTTATTGGTCCGAATGGTTCTGGAAAGTCAACTACTCTAAGAACCATTATGAATTTAATTAATAAAACTAGTGGAACAATACTTATTAATGGTAAAGAATTAGAAAAAAATAATTTAGAACAAAAAAAATTAATTGGATATCTTCCTAGTGAAATTTGTTTATATGATGATTTAACTGTTAAGGAAATGTTGGATTTTCATGAAACTTTTTATGAAAAAAATATTAATGAAAGAAGAAAAGAATTAGTAAAAAAATTAAAATTAGATGAGACTAAAAAAGTAGAAGATTTATCTTTAGGAAATTTGAAAAAATTAGGAATTGTTTTAGCGTTAATGCATGAACCAAAAATATTAATATTAGATGAACCAACAAGTGGATTAGACCCAATTATGCAAAACACTTTTTTTGATATATTGTTAGAAGAAAAGAAAAAAGGAACAACCATTTTATATTCAACACATATATTGAGTGAAGTTTCTAAAATATGTGATCGTATTGGCTTAATCAAAGAAGGAAAAATAATTAAAGAAGATAATGTTGAAAATATTGTAAAAAATAATATAACTTATTTAACTATTGAATCAGAAGATATTGAAAAAATAATAGAAATTTTAAATTTAAAAATAATTTCTATTAATGGTAATATAGTAAAATTTGTAAATAATTTAGAACCAAATAAATTATTAAAAATGTTAAGCAAATATGATATAAAAAAATTATTA
>JAZSOX010000019.1:0-4450 GCA_045537175.1 Bacilli bacterium | reverse complement strand
ATTTATTGTAATTAGTTATTTCTATAAATTCTCTAAGTGTCATATTTATCTTCCCTTCCTTTGTTTACCTATCTTATCTTTAAATCTTTTTACATACTCTGCTTGATTTTTATTTATTATCTTTTCTTTTTTGTAATATTCTAATTTATTATTATCTGGTTCCATTATTTTTCTACCTCTTTTCTTCGTATATTATTAATGCTGAAGATTTTCCGTTATCTACACAATATTTAATATCTATAACATTTTTGTCTTCTATAAAATTGTTTATTGCTCTTTGTAAGTCAATATAATTTTTTATTATTTTAACTTTCATTCTTCACCTCTTTTCTTGCCCTATTCTCCAACCTACTTGGTGTATTTCTTCAAATTCTTCTCTATCCATTATTTCTCTACCTCGTTTCATTTAAAAATATATCTTCTGAATATAATTCATCATTATCTACTAATTTATTTAATTTATTATGTTTTTTAGCTATTTCTAAAGCTTCTTTTCTATCTACAAATCTACATTTACTAGTTAAAAAACCTTGTTCTGCATATTTAAACTTGTCAGGAAACATTACTATAAGCTCTGAATGTGAATGTCTACTTACAAGAATTTCTCCTTCTTTGGTTTTAATTGCTACTGCTACTATTATTTCCATCTTTCCACCTCCTTTTTTGCTCCCAGTCTATGTTTACGAGCATATTCTCTAGCATAAGCTCTTTCTTTTTCTAGTAATCTTTCTTTATTTTTTTCTCTCCATTTTTTCTTATAGGCTGTGTTATATACTCTTTCTTTTAGTTTTTGTTCCTCTGTCCTATTTCTGTCTTTTATTCTTTTGTTCTTGTTTGTAACTAATCTTCTACAGTCGACACTACAATATTTTCTTGCATATTTCATTGTGATTAATGTTCCGACAACAAACACATCTTTTCTCTAAATCTTCTTTAGGATTGTTTATCATTAGCCACCTCTTTTCTTGCCCTTCTTTTCTTTTTAGTAACTTCTAAATAATATTTATGTTGATATTCCTTTATATATTGCTTTCTTTCCTCTGTTGATTTAGCTTTTCTTTTAGGCTTTATATTTCTAACTCCCCATTGTCTAGGAATTTCATATTTAATACGTTCATTATAAGTTGTATAATTTTCTAATGTAATTTTACTAATATCTATCAAATTTGTTTCTCTTACCATTTGATACCTCTTAACCTTCATAAGGAATTTTAAATTCTTGATTACAAGACTTACATTTATATGTTTCTCTATCTATAATTTCAAAATCTTCTTTATCACAATTAGGACAACTCCACCAAGCAAGACCTAATTCGTTAATTTGAAATATATCTAATTCACCTTCATATTCTGTTTCTTTTACACTCCAACATCTTGTTACTCTTATATCTATAAAAGGATTTTCTACTGTTTCAGCTACCCAAAGTCCTAATGATATTTCCTTTGCTTCCTTTGAATTTTTACAAGCAAGATAAATACCACCATAATCTACATCTCCAATAGCAAAATAAACTTTATTTTTCTTCATCTTTTAACACCTCACTTTTAGCCCAGTCTAATAATTCTTCTAAACTAGTTTTTTCACCAGATATATTAATCAAACTTTTTCCAAACAATTCACACATCTTTTTATATCTTTCTAGTTCTGCTAATACATTTTCTATTGTTCTTAAATAGACACAAGTTTTTTCATCACAATCATCAGTACATACTTCACAATCACTAAAAAAACCTTTCATATTTTTTAATATTTCTATATCTTTATCTTCCATATTACATCAACTTTCTTCCACACATTGGGCAGTAATTTATATTTATTCGCATTTTATGACCACACCAACTTACATCAAGTATTTTTTCATGTGGGCGGTCAAATATACAAAGATGACCATTTTTATCTAATGGTTTATAGTAACCATCAAAATCTTCATTACAATATTCACATTTATCTACCATCTAAAACACCTTCCTCCTAATAATATTTTTTACCTGTTATCTCTTCCCACTTCTGTTTATCTTTTTCTATCTCTTTATTTTTATAATCTCCAAAATAAGCTATGAAGATTATTAAACCGTAAACAACCATTAAAACCGTAAACATTTTATTCCTCTAATATATTTTTTTCTGTTTCATTATAATCTTCAATAAATTTTTTTATATTTTTTTCTTGATTTACTAAATCTTTAAAATCATCTTCTAATCGTCTTAAGTCTACTGTAACACGCTCTATTTGAGTAATTTTTTCTTTTAATTTACTCTCAAACTTTTGAATTAACGAGCCTATATGATAATATTCTATTCCGTTAACCTTAATTTCCACTTCGTATTCTTCACGAGTATAATTTTTAAATCTTATTGTACTCCCGCCAAAAAAATTGTTATCTTCTAAATAATCTTGAAAAAAAATCTCTTCTGTTATCATAATAAATTTTGTATTTTTTTTCTTATCAAAGTTTATTTTATATAACATCTTTTTATCTATCATTTTTAATATTTTTTCAACATCTTCTACTTCGTCTTTTATGTTTTCTTCAGCTTTTTCTAATTCTTTTTTTATTTTCTCATTTGCTTTTTCTTCTGCAATTTTTAATAATCTATTTTTTATATCTTCCATATATTCTTACTCTCCCTCAATAAACATTTATTTCTCTGCTTTTATTTCTATTCCATATGGTACACAACCAAATCTAATGTCATTATCCATTTCATCTTTTTTAAATGTTCCTTTTTCGCCATCTATATATATAATCTCTAATCCTTCTGGAATAATCGGAACTAAATATAATGGAAACAACCATAGATTAGGTAATTCTTCACTCCATCTTCCAAACCTTAATTCTCTAGCTTCTTCAACTGTTAACTTATTAAAATCTATATGTTTCTTTAATTCTTCATAAAACACATTAAAAACTTCCTTTGTTTTAGTTGTTTTATGTTCATCACTCCAATTTTCATATACAATAACTTGTGATGACATATTAGCTAACCATGTTAAACATTTTTGTATTTCTTTTTTCATATTCTTATTCTCCTTCTAATTCTTCATATTTCTTTAAAATTATCGTTTGTATTAATTTTCTAGTTTCTTGATTAATAGGGTGTGCTATATCTTTATAATCTCCATTTGGTGTTCTTTTATTAGGCATCATAACAAATAACCCTCTTGAACTTTCTATAACTTCAATATCATTTACTACAAAACAATTATCAATTTCTATTGTTGCTTTTGCTCTTTCTCTTGGTTTATCATATACTTTTCTTATGTTTACATTTGTTATATTTAACATATATTCTTACTCTCCTAATAATTCTTTTAAAACTATTTGACTATCAAATAAATTATTATGTTTTTTACTTAATTCTTTTATCTTATCTCTTATCATTTGTTTAGGAATGTCATCTTCAATTATTCTATGTTCTTGTTTTTTGCATATTTCTTCTAATTCAGATATATAAGATAATACTGTTTTTATATATGGTTCATCTTCTGTTGTTAATATACCTTTATCTAATAACCATTCTAAATGCCCTATTCCTTCTTCTACTTCTTTACTTCTCATCTTATTTTTTCACCTCTATCAATTTAGTTCTTCCACCTTTAACTTTACCAGTAAATAATATTTCTAATCTTTCTCTAAAAGTTGCTTTATCATCTGGATTATTAAATTTTATATCTTCCATTCTGCTTATATATATAGGTTTTAATTCTTTTACTGTTCCACTTCTTATTTCACCATATAATTTATTTTCTGTCTTTTTTACATTTAACGAGAAAAATATATTTTTTTCCTCTGTTTCAAATATTTTTTCTGAGTTTAGTATTTGAAAACTTCTATCTATATATTCTCCTATTGAATTTAATATAAATGTATTTAAATAACCTATATAAAAAGAATCTTGTTCTTTTCTTTTATCAATTTCTATTTCAAATCCATAATTACTCATCTAACCAACCAAGCTCCTTTACTTTTTCATTTATTGCTTTTAGTCCTTCTGGATTAAATCTAGTAAAATATCCATCACTATCATTACAAAATTCTATACATTTTTGTTCTATACAAAATACTATTCTATATGTAACATACTCTTTTCTTTTAATATATGTTATAAAGAATTTGTTATCATCTTTCTTTTCATACCCTAATTCTTCAAACATCTCATCAGCTGTTCTATCTTTTAATTCCATATCACTCATCTCCTTCTATATTGTAATCAATTTCTGTAATGTGTCTGCTGTTTATTTCATCTACTATATTTACAGTAATTATATTCATTAAAAAATCTGCTATTTCACTATTTTCAAGTTTATTAATATCAACTGTTATTTCTTCTCCATCTTCTTTTAAACATAATTCTATTATTACATTTTTATTTATTTTTTCTTCTAATACTGATATAGCTACATCTATTGCTTCATCTATATCACTATTAGGTACTAAATAATCTTCT
>JAZSOX010000120.1:0-2095 GCA_045537175.1 Bacilli bacterium | reverse complement strand
CAATTGGAGTTAAATCGAATTTAAAATCTCCTGTTGTTACTATAGTACCATTAATTGTGTGTATTATAATTCCGTGTGAATCGGGAATAGAGTGAGTGGTTCTAAAAAATTCAACCGACATATTTTTGAATTTTACTTTTGTTTTTTCATCATAAGCATAAAGATTTTTAAAATTTATACTTTTTTCTTCTAACTTTTTTCTAATTAAGCCAGTTGCCTGATTAGGGGCATATATAGCTGGAATATTAACTGCATCTAGTAAAAATGGGATTCCGCCTATATGATCTTCATGTCCGTGTGTTATAAATAAAGCTTTTATTTTATTTTCGTTTTTCTTAAGAAATGTAAAATCTGGAATAATATAATCTACACCAGGCATATCATCTGATGGAAAAGTAATTCCGGCATCTGTTATTATAAGTTCATTACCAGTCATAACACAATACATGTTTTTTCCGACTTCTCCAAGCCCGCCAAGTGCGAAAATTTTTGTGTCTATTACGTTGTTAATTAGTTTCAAGTTTAACCTCCTTTCTTTTAGTTTATTCGACTATACAATTATACTATTAATTTTAGAGTTTGTCTAGTCAAAGAAAAAAAGCCATATGGCTTTTTATCTGTTGTAATACTCTACAATTAGTGATTCGTTTATATCTCCGTTTAATTCAGTTCTTTCTGGATATCTTACAAATGTAGCAGTCATTTTAGCTTCATCATAAGTAATAAATTCAACACGTTTAGAAAGAGCTTCTAAAGAAGATTTAACGATTGCTAATTCTTTATCAGATTCTTTTAAAGTGATAACATCTCCTGGAACGCATCTATAAGAAGGAATATCAACTTTTTTACCATTAACAGTAATATGTCCGTGGTTAACTAATTGTCTAGCTCCTCTTCTTGTAGTAGCAAATCCAATACGATATACTAAGTTATCTAATCTACTTTCTAGTAATTTGAATAAGTTTTCACCATGAACACCTTTCATTTTACCAGCATCTTCAAAAGTTTTTCTGAATTGTTTTTCGTTTAGTCCGTACATAAATCTAACTTTTTGTTTTTCTTGTAATTGTACACCGTAGTTAGATAATTTTTTAGCTTTCTTATTTCCATGAGCTCCTGGAGCATATGGTTTTCTTGCTAGTTCTTCACCAGTTTCAAGAGTAGAAAAACCTAAACGACGACTTACACGATAACTTGATTTAGTGTATCTTGCCATAATTTTCTCCTTTCTTACGAAAAGACGACTTCTGCCTAATTATAGGGTGTTTATTTTAATACGTTCGCTATTAAGCTTTAGTTACTGATAAACCATTTGGAATAAACACGTTATAAAAATCAGAAATTGCTTCCAATTCGCAAGATTAATTATATAATTAATTTGCAATAAAGTCAAGTATTTACTATATAATATATCTTTTCCTTAATATTTTATTCTTAATTTCTTTATTATTATCAAAAAAACATTTTCCATATTCTTTTAAATTATCTATATCAACATATTCTAATATTCTATTATTATACAAGAAGTATTTACCAGCAATTCTTAAATTAGGTGCAATTAATTCTTTTAATGAGTTATTATTATATAAAAATTCACTACCAGTTTGTATTAGTCTAGGTGTTTCTAATTTTGATAGAGCATTGTTAAAAAATAAGAATTTCTTCCCCACAGTTTCTAAACGTGATAAATCAACAATTTCTAGACAGTTATTATCATGTAAAAAATCGTTTCCAACATTTTTTAAATTAGGTGTAATTAATTCTTTTAAAAATTTGTTTTGTTTTAAAAAATAACTTCCTACTTTAGATAAACTTGGCATTTCTAATTGTTCTAAACAATTATTGCTATGTAAAAAGAAATCTCCAACTGAATTTAAATTTGGTAAAATAGCAATTTTTAATTTTTTATTATTAAATAAGAATTTGTCCCCAATATAAACTAAATTAGGTAAATTAATTTTTTCAATTTTTTCATTATAACTTAAGAAACCACAATCTATCATACTTAAATTAGGCATATCAATTTCGGTTAATTCTTTATTAGAATTTAAAAATTTATTACCAATTTTGATTATTCTTGGTAAATGCACTTCTT
>JAZSOX010000090.1:0-2833 GCA_045537175.1 Bacilli bacterium | reverse complement strand
ATATTATACCATAACAACCTTGATTAAGGAAGAATTTATTAGTATAATTTCATTAGGTGATAATATGTTAGAAAAAATTTTTGGTGAAGCAAAAGGAATATTTAATATAATTACAATAATTGAGATGATTATATCTGCTTCATGTGTATTATTTGGGCTTATATGTTTTTCTGTTCAATTTATGAACTATAGTGTAGTAGCAGTAATAACTGGATTATTATTAATCGGTATGGGAATATCAGCAATAATATCTTATATTTATCGTGGCGGAATTGTTTTATTTAATTTAAATATGCTTTTTGGAATACTCTTAATACTGATTGGTATAGTTTCTTTATTTTTAAATAATTATTTAAAAATAGGTATAGGAATTTACTTAATAGTAATAGGAGCCCAAAAAATATTCTATGGAATTGAATTTAAAAAATTTAATGAATCGTCTTGGTTAGTAACTCTAGTTATTGGGATACTGTTTATGGTTATAGCAATAATTTTATTCTGTACTAGTAAAGATAACGTTGTAGCAGTAACAGGTATTGCGCTTTTAGGATATGGTATTATAAATTTTGTAAACACTTTGCTTTTAAGACGCCGTAGCAACCATTTTATAGCTTAGTAAAATAGATGTGTAAAACATCTATTTTTTTATTGTTAAATTATTTACTCTTGGTTATACTAAAAATATAGGTGGTAACAATGAATATAAAAGATATACATGCAAGAGAAATCCTTGATAGCAGAGGAAATCCTACTGTTGAAGTTGAAATGATTCTTGCCAATAATATAAGCGCAGTTGCATCAGTTCCTAGTGGAGCATCAACTGGTTCTAAGGAAGCATTAGAACTTAGAGATGGTGATGAAAGTAGGTATTTAGGTAAAGGTGTTTTAAAAGCTGTAGAAAATGTTAATACAACTATTAGAAAAGCTTTAATTGGTCAAAAATTAGATCAAGTTAATGTTGATAAAATATTACTTAAATTAGATGGGACTCCAAATAAAAGTAATTTAGGAGCTAATGCTATGCTTGCAGTATCTTTATGTTGCTTAAAGTGTTTAGCTAAGTTACAAGATAAAGAGTTATATGAATATGTTACTTATGGAAAAGTTAGTTTACCAATTCCAATGATCAATATTATTAATGGTGGAGCTCACGCTGATAATAATTTAGATGTTCAAGAGTTTATGATTGTTCCCATTGTTAAAGGCGAAGCAAGTAGGGTAAGAGCAGCTAGTGAAATATTTCATACTTTAAAGAAAATATTAAAGGAAAGAGGGTTATCTACTGGGGTTGGTGATGAAGGTGGTTTTGCACCTAATTTAGGTAAAACAACAGAAGCTTTAGATTTAATAATGGATGCTATTAATGATGCTAATTATCGACCTGGAAAAGATATTCTTATCGCTCTTGATGTAGCTGCATCAGAAATGTATGATAAAAGTAAAAATGTTTATAAAATTGACGGAACTTATTTAAATGCTAATGATTTAGTAAAATATTATATAGAACTTATTAGGAATTATCCGATTATTAGTATTGAAGATCCATTTGAAGAAAATGATTTAGAAAGTTTAGCAGTGTTAACTAAATTGGTTGGAGATAAAGTTATGTTAGTTGGGGATGATTATTTCTGTACTAATACAACATTACTTGAAGCAGGCATTAAAATAAATGCGGGGAATGCAATACTTTTGAAAGCTAACCAAATTGGTACAGTATCAGAAATGACAAAAACTATTATGACTGCTAAAAAGAATAATTATAAAACAATTATTAGTCATAGAAGTGGCGAAACAGAAGATACATTTATAGCAGATTTAGCAGTAGGTTTTGGAATTCCTTTTATCAAAACTGGATCAGTTTGCAGAGGAGAAAGAATTGCAAAATATAATCGCTTAATGAAAATAGAAGAATTATTAAATAAATAATAGACTAGTAAATCTAGTCTTTTTTATTGTATAATTTATTTAGGTGATTTAACATGAAAAAACAAGTTGACGGAAATATGGCATGTAGTAATATTGCTTATTTATTTAGTGAAATATGTAGTATCTATCCAATTACTCCATCTAGTACAATGGCATCAAATATCGACTATCTAACTAATACAGATTTAAAAAATATATATAATAGTAAACCTAGAGTTATAGAAATGCAAAGTGAAGCGGGAGCTGCAGGAACTATGCATGGAGCATTGTTATCTGGATCTTTAGCATCAACATTTACTGCTAGTCAAGGTCTTTTATTAATGATTCCTAATATGTATAAAATTGCTGGAGAATGCTTGCCGGGAGTAATACATGTAGCTAGTAGAACTATTGCAACTCATGCATTATCAATTTTTGGTGATCATTCAGATGTTTATAGTGCGCGTCAAACTGGATTTTGTATGTTATCAAGTTCTAACGTATTTGATGCTCAAAATTTATCAGCAGTAGCTCATTTGTCTGCGATGAAAGGAAGTCTTCCATTTATTCATTTTTTTGATGGTTTTAGAACAAGTCATGAACTGAATACAATTGAAGAATTAAATACTGAAGAATTATTAAAATTAGTTCCATGGGATGAAGTAAATGCTTTTAAAGATAGAGCTTTAAATGTTAAGTGTGGACATCAATATGGAATGGCAGAAAATGAAGATATTTATTTTCAATCTGTAGAAGCAAGAAATGAATTATACAATAAAATACCTGATATAGTTAATGATTATATGGAAAAAATTAATAATATTATGCATACAGATTATAAACCATTTAATTATTATGGAAGTAAGACTGCTAAAAAAATAATAGTTGCAATGGGCTCAGTATGCGAAACTATAAAAGAAGTAATTGA
>JAZSOX010000033.1:0-10440 GCA_045537175.1 Bacilli bacterium | reverse complement strand
ATAAAATTTAATATGAACAATAAATCTATATATATTGTCATTAAAATCACCAACTTTATTATATAAAAAAAATACGGCAAAATATGTCGTATTTTAATAAACTTTTCAACTTTTAAAATAAATCGTTATTTCTCAAGAATGGTGGAATTTCTAAATCATCATCAGTTTGAACAGTTCTTCTCTTCGGAACAACTTCTCCTGGACTATATAATTCTTCAGCTTCACCTTCATCAAATCCTGTTGCTATTACTGTAACAATTACTTCATCAGATAAGTTTTCGTTTTTTATAGCACCGAAGATAATATTAACATCACTCTTAGCAGCTTCTCTAACAGTTTCTACTGCATCTTCAATCTCAAATAATGTTAAGTTCTTTCCTCCAGTTACATTAACAATAGCATTTGTAGCTCCATCAATTGTGGCTTCAAGTAAACTATTAGCAACTGCTTGACGCGCTGCTTCAATAGCTCTATTTTCACCAGCATTGCATCCAATACCAATAATTGCTGTACCACTTTTTTCCATTACTGCTTTTACATCAGCAAAGTCTAAGTTGATTACTCCAGTAACTGCAATTAAGTCTGAGATTGATTGTACACCTCTATGTAATACGTTATCTACTTCTTTAAATGCATCATCAAATGATGTAGTTTTATCAATTATATCTCTTAATTTATCATTTGGTATTACAATTAATGTATCAACATGTTTCTTTAAATCTTCAAGACCTAGAAGAGCATTTTCCATTCTTCTTTTTCCTTCAAATCTAAATGGCTTAGTAACAATACCAACTGTTAATGCGCCAAGTTCTTGGGCAATTTCAGCAATAATTGGTGCAGCACCAGTACCTGTTCCTCCGCCCATACCGCATGCAACAAACACCATATCAGCACCTTTAAGTGCTTCTTCAATTTCACTCTTACTTTCTAGTGCAGCAGCTCTACCAATTTCAGGATTAGCTCCAGCTCCTCTTCCTCCAGTAATTGATTTACCAATTTGAATTTTATTTGTTGCTTTTGAAATATTTAAAACTTGTAAATCTGTATTTACTACGTAAAATTCAACACTTTTTACGCCTTCTTCAATCATTCGGTTAACTGCGTTACATCCACCGCCACCAACTCCAACGACTTTTATTTTTGCTATTTGATCCATTTGTAATTCATTCATTTGCTTCTCTCCTTAATTATCAAAAAAGTATCCAAATAATTTACCTAAGACAGAATTTTCTGGAATGTTTACTCTTTTATCCATACCACCTAATTCTTCTTGTTCTTCTAAATTAAATATTGAAAACTCGACATTTCTTAATTTTAACCTGCTATTATAATATTTGATAATCCCTACAGCAGTTCCATATTTGTTACTTCTTGCCCCAATTTCTTCAACTTTACCAATTATCCCTTTATTACCAAATAATTCTTCTGATAATATGTCGAAATCTTGAGTTTCTGTAACTCCTCCTGTAAGTATTATATAACTAATTTCTTTTTTTGTTAAGAGATTTATTTGTTTTTTAGCCAAATTAATTATCTCTGTTATTCTGCTCATAACAATTTCTGAAGCATCATATTGATTTATTTTAACTGCTTCTCCATGTTTGTCTGTAAAAGTTAATGATTCATTGGGTTGCGCAAGCCTTGTATGGGCAAGTGCTAAATGTTCTTTTAGAAATCTTGCATCTTCTCTAGAAATTTTATAAACATAAGATAAATCATTGTTTATTGCATCTCCCCCAATATCTATTACTTCTAAATTTGTTAGAATGCCTCGATTAAATATTGATACCGTTGTAGTTTCTTCTCCAATATTTATTACTGCTCCAATATTCTTATTTAATTCTTTTGTTTTATGTTCATAATAATCTCCTAAAGGAGAAATAACAATGTCCACTAATTCTACTCCAATATTTTTAAGGCAAGCATTTATGCCTTCAATATTTTTCTTCGGTACTGTAACCACAATAGATTTCATAGTTAATTTTTCAGAAATCATATTAAGAGGATTATTAACTACTTCATCATTAAGTTTAAATCCTGTAGGAAGTACTGTAACCAGTTCTTTATTATCCATAATTTTATTAAAAACACATTTTTGCATAGCTTTTACTATATCAACATTTCTAATTACCTTATCTTCACTTGTTACTGCAACCGTGCCACTACTTAGAAAACATTCAGTATATGTGCAAGGAACTGTTGCAATTACTTTTTTTACTGGTATTCCTAAAATACTCTCTGCTTTTTTAAATACCTCTAAAAAAGCTTCGGTAGCACTTTCTCCATTTATAACATATCCTTTTTTTATTCCTCTTGCTGGAGTCTCCACGCATGCTAATATATTTATTTTATTTTTAACTATTTCTCCAACTACTAATTTAATTAGAGATGAACCTATATCTAAACTTGCAATAAATTTGCGCATAACGTCACTCCTATTTTCTCTATTAATTATAACTAAAAATAGGTTACTTATCAAGTTTTTTACAAATAAAAAAAGAATTACTATTTTAAATTAGATAGTAATTCGTCTTTTTTCATTGAACTATAACCTTTGATTCCTTTTTCTTTAGCAATAGCTTTTAATTCAGCTAATGTTTTTTTGCTTAAATCTTCAGTTTCAACAGTTTTAGTTTCTTCTTTTGCTTCTACTTTTTTTGTTTCTTTTTTAGCAGTAGCTTTAGGAGCTTCTATAACTTCTCCATTTAAAGCTTTAGTAGCTGTATTTACAAGTTCAGTAAATGATGCTGCATCATTAATAGCTATTTCTGATAACATTTTACGGTTAATAGAAATACCAGCTTTAGTTAATCCGTTAATAAATTTAGAATAACTAATGTTATTTAATCTACAAGCAGCATTAATTCTTGTAATCCATAATTTACGGAAGTTTCTTTTGTTTTGTCTTCTGTCTCTATATGCATATGCACCACTATGGAATACTTGTTCTTGAGCTGTTTTATATAATCTATGTTTACTTCCAAAATATCCTTTTGCTTGTTTTAAAACTTTACGTCTTCTATTTTTTGATACGTTTCCGCCTTTAACTCTTGCCATATTTTAATACCCCCTAACTAGATAACAGATTTTAATCTGCTAGCTTCTCCTTTCGCTAATGTTCCTTTATTTCTTCTTTGACGAACTTGTTTAGAAGAATCTTTACTTGTTTTATGATTACCATTACTTAATTTATAAGTTAATGTACCATTTTTCTTTACTTTAAATACTTTACTACTTGCTTTATGTGTTTTTTGTTTTCCCATAAATATTTCCTCCTACTTCTTTATTTCTTTGGCGCTAATAACAAAGACATTTGCTTTCCTTCTAATTTTGGTTCTACTTCAATAGTACTAACTTCGTTAAGTTCTTCTGCAAATTTTAATAATACATCTTTACCTAATTCAGTATGTGCCATTTGACGTCCCTTAAATCTAATAAAAGCTTTTATCTTATGACCCTTTTTCAAATATTCTGCAGCATTTCTTTTTCTAGTATCAAAGTCATGAACATCAATTGTTACTGATAAACGATATTCTTTAATTTCTTTATTACTTTCTCTTTGTTTCTTTTGAGCTTCTTTTAATTTTTTTTGTCGCTCATAACGGTATTTATTATAATCCATTATTTTTGCTACAGCTGGTGTTGTATTTTCGCTCATTAGAACTAAATCTAACCCTGCATAATTCGCTAATGTTTTAGCATCTTCTAATTTTTTTACACCCATTTTTTCGCCATTTGGGCCAATTACCATTAATTCCGCTATTCTAATTTGATCATTAATTAGTAGCTCTTCTGTTTTTGCTATAAAAAGCACCTCCAACAATTAAAAAGTGAGTACTTTATACCCACTTAAAAACCATAAATTTAATTTAATTTTTTTGGCTTTTGACCTATTGCTTACTTGCAATCAGGTGGATATAAATCGCTTTCCTTTTTAATAACAACGTTATTTTATCATTATATTATATGTTTTGTCAATTATTTTATTCATGTACCTTTTAAATTAATATTATTATGCTATAATATCAAATGTTTAGGTGAATTATGAAGAAGTATAAATTAGGCAAATATAAATATTTTGATTTTCTAGTATTAATAAATAGTTATTATTTCCCTTCTATACCAATTGGAGAAAACATGAGAAATTTAACAATATCAGAATTTAAATCATTTGATGAAAAAATCAAAAATTTTGTTACAACAATTAATAATACTGATGATTTAAAAGAAATATCACGTCTTGCTTTAAATCTAACTGGCTATATATGGCTAATGCAACCATTTGGAGATGGCAATACTAGAACTTTAAGAACTTTTTTATATTTTATCTTTTCACAATTAAATTATAAATTAGATTTAACTTTTGAATCAAATGATTTACCAATTATTCCTATCTTTTATTTCGAGGACGAAGAATGTATTGAAAATGATATTACAAATTTAATTAGGAGATTAACAAAAAAAGAACAATCAAATTAATGATTGTTCTTTTTTAGTTTCTATTTAAAATTCTATTTTCTAAATATTTAGCAAATTCATTGTATGTTACTGTTTTTGTTTCTTCACTACCAGTTTCTCTATAACTTACTAAATTATCATCAACTTCTTTTTGTCCAATAATTATTGTAACTGGAATTTTTCTAGTTACACTTTCACGCATTTTATAACCAAGTTTTTCGTTACGATCATCTAGTTCAACACGATAATTATCTTTTAAATTTTCAAATAATTTTTCACAATAATCTAAATGATACTCATTATTTACTGGAATTATATTTATTTGAGTTGGAGAAATCCATAATGGTAATGCTCCTTTTGTTTCTTCTAAAATAAAGGCAGTAAATCTGTCAAATGTTCCGAATATTGCTCTGTGAAGAACAACTGGAATTTGCTTATTACCTTCTCTATCTATATAAGACAATTCAAATCTTCTTGGTAATAAGAAATCTAATTGACAAGTTGAAAGTGTTACTTCTGGCCCAACAGCAGGTTTCACTTCAACGTCTAATTTAGGACCATAGAATGCTGCTTCACCAATAGCTTCATAATAATCAATACCAAATTCATTAAGAACTTCTCTTAATTTATTTTCAGCTTCATCCCACATTTTGTCATCATCAAAATACTTTTCTTTATCTTCTGGATCTCTTAATGATAATCTGAATTTATAATTTTTAAGTCCAAAATCATTATATACATCAAGAATTAACGCAACTACTTTTTTAAATTCTTCACCAATTTGATCTGGTCTTACAAAAAGATGGGCATCATTTTGACACATACAACGAACTCTTTCAAGCCCTTTAACAGCTCCGCTAGCTTCATATCTAAAATCTGTTGCAAATTCTCCAATTCTAATTGGTAAATCACGATAAGAATGTAATTCGTTTGCATAAATTAACATATGATGCGGACAATTCATTGGACGCAACACAAATTCTTCTTCATCAACTTTCATTGACGGAAACATATTTTCTTTATAATGATCCCAATGACCAGATGTTTTGTATAAATCAACAGTACCAACACATGGAGTATATACGTGTTTATATCCTAATTTTTGTTCTTTTTCGTAAATATAATTTTCTAATTGTTTACGAATAATAGCTCCGTTTGGTAACCAAAGAGGCATACCCTTTCCGACTAAATCATGAGACATAAAGATATTTAAATTTTTACCTATTTTTCGATGGTCACGCATTGCTGCTTCTTCTAATTCTTTTATGCATTCTTGTAAATCTTCTTCAGAATCAAAACATACGCCATAGATTCTTTGAAGCATTTTATTTTTAGCGTCTCCCTTCCAATAAGCCCCACTAAATTTAAGTAATTTAAAGTATTTTAATTCTTTAACTGTTTCAACATGTGGCCCACGACAAAGATCAGTAAAATCTCCTTGAGTGTAACAAGAAATAATTGTTTCTTCTTCATCCATTCTACTTATCAAATCTTGTTTATATGGATCATCTTTAAACATTTCTTCAGCTTCTTGTTTAGATATTTCTTTTCTTATGATTCTTTTACCATCTTTAGATATTTTTTTCATTTCACGTTCAATTAATGGAATATCTTCATCTGTTATTACTTTATCTCCTAAATCAATATCATAATAAAACCCTTCTTCAATAATAGGTTTTATTCAAAATTTAGCTTCTGGATATAAATGTTTTACTGCTTGAGCAAGTAAATGTGCACAACTATGATTTAACTTACTTAAACGTTCATCTTCTAATATTTTTTTCATAAATTTTGCTCCTTCTTTCTATTTTTTAATCCAATAAAAAAACTCCTCGTTAGAGGAGTGAATTTTACACGGTACCATCCTTTATTTAACTTAATTTGAATAACGGCTTTCACCGGAGTGGATTAGACTCTCTAGAGAATAGTAATTATTAAACTTGTTATTAACTTGCACCAAACGTTAACTCTCTTAAAACAGTCATTTAATAATCGTGTTTCTCATAATTGATTTATGGACTCATTTTATCATTTTTTATTTTGTTTTGCAACTATTATTAGGCACTAAATCTATTCCACCTTTATGAAATGGATTGCATTTTAGTATTCTTTTAATAGTTAAACAAGTTCCTTTTATGCTGCCATATTTTTCAATTGCTTCTTTAGCATAATTAGAACATGTTGGATAAAATCTACATTTAGAATGGCTACTGAATGGAATTTTTTGATATATATCAATTAATTTTAATAAACTTTTTTTCATATTTTAAGTATACTTTCTTATTGTTTTTTTATCAACATTATTTTTTACCAAAAATAGGTATTGATATTTAATTCCTGATATAATATACTTTGAGTATACAAACAAATATTCGGAGGTAAAAATGGAAAATTTATATCCTAAAAGAAATATTTTATGCATTGATTTAAAAAGTTTTTTTGCATCATGTGAATGTATAGAACGAGGACTGGACCCTTTTAAATATTCATTAGTGGTAGCTAACCCAAGTCAAGGAAATGGTGCAATTACTTTAGCTGTTACTCCACATTTAAAAGAAAA
This sequence comes from Bacilli bacterium, assembly GCA_045537175.1. Classification (GTDB taxonomy): domain Bacteria; phylum Bacillota_I; class Bacilli_A; order RF39; family UBA660; genus SIG200. The sequence goes on along the minus strand of JAZSOX010000033.1, from coordinate 3,422 downwards.
AGGTGTAAAATCCAGAGGAAGACTTTTTGAAATACCGAGTGATATTAAATATACGATAGCCAAACCAAGAATGAGTTTATATATTGAAAAATCAAAACAAGTTGTTAATATTTATTTAGATTTTGTTGCAGAAGAAGATTTATATATCTACTCTATTGATGAATGTTTTTTAGACGTAACAAACTATTTGAACATGTATAAAAAGACTGACGAAGAATTAGCTAAAGAAATATTACAAACGATATATAAAAAGACAGGACTTACAGCAACTTGTGGAATTGGGCCAAATATGTTGTTAGCAAAAGTTTCTATGGATATAGAGGCAAAGCATAATTTAAATAATATTGCAAAATGGACTTACGAAGATATTAAAAATAAACTTTGGAAAATTACTCCACTTTCTAAAATGTGGGGAATTGGACCAAGAATGGAAAAGAATTTAAATAAACTAAACATTTATACTATTGGTGATTTAGCTCAAACAAACAGGCATGAATTAAAAGACAAATTTGGTGTTATGGGAACAGAATTATGGAATCATGCTAATGGAATTGATTTAAGCCTAATAAAAGATCATAAAAAATTAGCTAAGTCTGAATCTTTTAGTCACTCACAAGTTCTTTTCAAAGATTACAATGAAAATAATATAAAAATCATAATTTCTGAAATGGTTGAAGTTTTAGCTACAAGGCTTAGAAAAAATAACAAACAAACAAAATGTGTCGGACTTGGAATTGGTTATTCAAAAACTATTTCCGGAGGTTTCTACCATACAGTCAAATTAGATAACCCAACAGATTCTGCTTACGAAATATTAAATAATTGTTTAATGATATTTGATAAATTTTATGAATTACTACCTATTCGTAAGGTTACAATAAGTTGCGGATTACTTCAAAAAAAAGAAAATGTTCAACTTAATCTATTTGATAAAACAGAAGAAATAAATAATGAATCAAATATTAACGTTGCTATTGATCAAATAAAAATGAAGTTCGGGAAAAATAGTTTATTAAAAGCCACAAATTTATTGGATGATTCTACAGCTATTGAAAGAAACAAAAAAATTGGTGGTCATTACTCATGATAGACAGAGGAATAATTAAATGGCAACCTTTTAATTCTTGCATTTCACAATCAAATATTATAAATGAAATAAAAAAAGAAAGAAACAAAAAGCAATTTCCTTCTCTTTCGGAAGATCAAATATATTTAATTGAAGAGAAAATAAAGGATGCGTATGCATTGCAATTAAACGTTGTATTAGATTATTATTTGGACGGAAAAATTTTAAGTATTGATGGAAAAATTACTGCAATAAACTTTCAAGAAAAAAAGATTTATTTAAATCAAAAACATATTTTTTTTAAACAAATCTTAAAAATTGATTATTAAATTTTTTAATCTTCTAAAATAAAATTAACATCATTTTGCATATCTTCTTTTAAAATATATAACATTTTATTAATATGAAATTCTGTTGTTTTATAATTTTTAGTGAAATCAAATAAATACTTATCATTTATTTCATATGATATATCAATAATTTCATTTTCTACTAAAGCTCCATTCCACGAAATTAAAGGTATTGGAACTACTCTTCCATTTTTATCAACTTTTTTGGGCAGCTTAATTTGTTTTTTATTTAAAAATGTTATTATTTTATAAAAAGAATCTTCATGTTTTTTGCCAATTTTTAAAGTTAAATCCACTAGATTTTCATCGCAAATTTTTGAATTTACTGTATTTTTTGTGATAGTTTTTAACGCATCATCATCAATTACTTCCCCATTCATAAAAATAGCACTGTGCATTACTTCTATATTATTATCTGTTAAAAATTCGAATAGTTTTAAAACATTTTCTTTAAAAGAATCATATTCATTTATTGAAACATTATCCATAGTATATTGCAAATTAATTTGACTAAATGACATATTAGTCATTTTTTTATTATTTATTGCTGTTATTATTGGTGCAACTAAATTATCTGTGTAATTAAAAACATTAAATTTGTTATATTCAGCATTTAATTCCTCTTGTAATATATCTAAAACATCAGAATGTTTATCAAATATATTAAACCAAAAAGTAACACTGTAACAATTTATTTTCATAACATTCATCTCCAACAACATTATATCATAAAAAAAATAGCTAAAGCTATTTTATAAAGTCATTTCAAAAGAATTCAACATATAATTAATTCTATCTTCTATGTTTTTATCCAACAATGTATTATTTGGAGTTTTAACAGTTAATCTATAAGTTTTACCATTACTTGATACAAAATGTTCTTCTGTATAATTATCAATTTTTACATAACAGTTATTGTATCCCATTTCTAACGAACCCGCTGAACACGTAGTTGGAAGCATAGTCTCTTCAACTATAATCAATATTTTTTCGTCAGTTAGGTATTTATAAATATCCTGTGATTTATACTTAAAAACTTTAAAATTATCAACATCGTATCGCATTGAGTACGATAAATCGCTTACATACTTTTGTGTCGTTATCAGTTCTTCTTTGCCATTTAACATTATATATTCTAATTTTTTGTCTGTAGACATATTTATTTTAATATAGCTTTTTTGAACAAAAAAGTAATTCATTAAATAAATAATAATTCCACATAATATTACTACACCTAAAAATATTAAAATTTTCATTATTATGGTATTTCTAGTTATGTTTTCTTTTTTTGACGTCGACTTTTTGTTTGTTGTTCTAGATTTTGCTTTTTTTGTAACATTTTTCTTACTTGCCATATTCTCACTACCTTCATTTAAATAATACTACTCATTTTAAAATTCAGCAATATTATTTATTCTGCATAATGTCAATTAAATATAAAATGTCTTTTTTATTATGCATATTTATTTTCATTTTATTCAACAAGCAATAATAACGTAAAATAAAAAACTCCGTAAATACGGAGTTTAATGTCAATTTGGTGGAGGATGTGGGATTCGAACCCGCGACCCCCTGCGTGCAGGGCAGGTGCTCTAGCCAGCTGAGCTAATCCCCCAAACGACATGATTATCTTATCACATAAAATTCAGATAATCAAGCTTTTTTTATTTTTTTACTACTTTTATTAAACCATTTTCTAATTCTTCTAAAGATTTACCTATATCTTTTTTAGAAATATAGTTATTAATTCTCATTTGATAATGTGAAGTTTCTAACATTTGTTTACTTCTTTTAGAAGCAACATGTACAAGCATATACTTAGAATCAACAATATTTAATAATTTATCAATTGATGGATATAACATGGTATCACTACTCCTTACAATAATATATTACTAAATATTTTTCATATAATACAATCTTTAAAGAAAATTTTACATTTATTTTACCAATAATTTAACTATCTACTTCTACACTTATTTTTTCTTTTTCTTTTTTTATTTTTA
>JAZSOX010000122.1:0-8498 GCA_045537175.1 Bacilli bacterium | reverse complement strand
CTAAAATTTTATATATTAATATTAAGGTGATTGTATGAATCTTAAAAAAATGTTTTTTATAAATGTTATTGGAACTTTTTTATTATGTTTCTTAAGCCATTTTATGTATGAATGGTTTCCAAATCCTATTTTTTCAATATTTTTTCCAGTAAATGAAAGTATTTGGGAACACATGAAAATGCTTTATACTACCATTTTATTGTATGGAATTATCGAATACTTTATAATGAAAAAATTTGATATTGATAACCATAACTTTTTGTTAACAACTTTTCTAAAAGCCATTAGTAGTATTCCAATATATTTAATAATCTTCTTACCACTTTATTATATGTTTGGAGAAAACATGTTTATCTCTATATCTGTTATGTTAATAACTATTATTTTAGTTAATTTAATAGGCGTTAAAATGCTACAAGCTAAAGAAATAAAATATCAAAATATAATAGGTATTACTCTTATTATTCTAACTTATATAGTTATGGGATATTTAACTTATAAAACACCTAGATTAGAATTATTTTTTGATACAAATGAAGAAAAATATGGTATTAATGATTACTTAATAAAAGACTAAGCTATATGTAATACCATATAAAAAGAATGTTTTCTCATTCTTAAATTATTTTATCTACCAAATATGCTTGTATATTATTCTTACTTATAATATACTTTTCTTAGGAAGCGTGAATTTCACGCCACCTATTGCTAGTTGGCGCTATTCTATACTAGAATGGCGTCTTTTATTATTAACAAAATTACCGCTAATATTAACAATAAAATAATTACTATTAAAAAACTATTTAATGTTCTTAAGTTCATCTTACTTCACCACCGATTCAAAAAGGACAAAACCCTCTTAAAATGATAATTGGGCGGCGCCATATTCACAACTTCCATATTCATTTAATCATAACATAAATTTAAAGTAAAATATTTTCGTATAACAACAATCGACATCTATTGTAAATTTCCTAATATTGAACTTACTATATCAATTGTATTTATTGCATCATTTAATTTGTCTGATGGTCTTTCTTTATACAATTCTTTCATCTCTTTAATAAAATTTTTATAATTTTCTGGATTTCTATTTAAATATTTTACATACTGCGAATTTTCATCTAAATATCTCTTAAATTTTTTATCTTCATTATACTTTTCTTGTAAAAAATATTCCATATTAATCCTCAAAAAACTTATTTAGGGGTCTACTTGTTAATGGACCTTTTATTGCATTATTTATTGTATTTGATCCTTTACTAGTGAGATCTTCAACTACTCCTAACGCTTTTTGAGCTGTATTTATATGTTTTTGGAGTTCATCAACATTTATTTTTTTCATAATATCTGTTAATTTAAAGTTATTTAGATTGTTTGCAGTTTCACTTTTTCTTTCATATACTTTCCATGCATTTTCATCTGTACCATATATATCATAAATTTCATAAAATTTTTGCATAGTCATTTCATCATTTTTGATATATTCAACAAGTTCAGGTTTGTTTCTAATAAACTCTTTAAATTCTTCTTTTTTACTCATGAAAAATCACCTAGTATATTATATGTTACTAGGTGATTTTATTATAACTTAAAGTCTTTAGCAAAATCTTCAAAAGATACTTGTTTATCTTTTTCTTTAACTTCTTTTTTTACATCTTTTACTTCGTCTTTTTTTATTGAAGTAATAATATTATATTTTAAATCAAATTTATCAATGTGCCCTTTTCCTATGCTACTTCCATTGCTAACTAAATCCATTATTGGTATTTCACTATTTTTTATTTCTTTTATTTCACTATCACTTTTTATGATAATTGTATCTCTAGCACTAGTTATGTAAGCATTAACCATTGTATAAGTTACTGTTTTATTTTTCTTGATTAACATATTACCTTTTTTAGCTCTTGTTAATGATTTTAAATCAGAAATTTTTATTCTCTTAGCGGTATTATTATTTGTAAATACATCTAAATATTCACTAAATTCATTAAAACATCCACCATATATAACTTCGTCTTCTGATAAATTAATTCCTTTAACGCCACTAGCTTTTGGTCCTACTACTGGTATTTCATTAGTGCTGTATCTTAAATAATAACCATTTTTAGTAATAATTAATGTTTCAATTTCACTATTTGATACACTTACTAATTCATCATCTTCTTTTAGTTTTATCGCAGTCATAGTTTTACTAAATCTTGTAACAATTAAATCTTGCATTAAAACATTTTTTACCATACCATTTTTAGTAAATAAAGTTAATGTTTTATCTTCTTCTAAAATAAATGAGGCGATTAATTTTTCTCCTTCTTGAAGAGGTACTACATTGCTAATATGTTTACCTAATTCTTTCCATTTAGCTTCAAATATTTTATGAACTGGAATAAATAAATAATTACCTAAATTAGTAAATAATACTAAATTATCCAAAGTAGAAGTTTCAAATAAATTAGTTATGTAATCTCCAGGTTTAAGTAATGTATCTCCATCAGATGAATTAAATGATTTTGTAGATACCCTTTTTACATAACCTTCATTAGTTACTACAACATGAACATTTTCTTTTTGAATCATACTTGTTAAATCTAATTTTATTTCAGTTATTTCATCTACAATTTGAGTTTTTCTTGGTGTAGCATATTCTTTCTTTAAAATTTTTAATTCTTTCTTCATAACATATTTTAATGCTTCTTCATCGCTTAATATAGCTTTTAAACCTTCAATTAATTTACGAAGTAATTCCAATTCTTCTTCTAAAGCTACAACGTCAGTATTTGTAAGTCTGTATAATTGTAAGCTTACAATTGCTTCAGCTTGTTCTAAAGTAAAGCCAAATTTATCCACTAAATTATTTTTAGCATCACTTTTATTTTTACTAGCTCTAATTACTTTAATTACTTCATCTAATATAGAAATACATTTAATAAGACCTTCAACTATATGAAGTCTTTTTTCTTTAACCCTTAAATCAAATTTTGTTCTTTTAAGTATTACTTCTCTTTGATGCGCAATGTATGCATCAAGTATTTCTAATATTCCTAAAGTTTTTGGACAACGATTAACAATAGCAACCATATTATAGTTGTAAGATATTTGTAAATCAGTGTTTTTTAATAAATAATTTAATATTAATTCACTATTTGCGCCACTTTTTAAATCTATTGCTATTCTTAATCCTTCTCTGTCTGATTCATCTCTTACTTCAGCCATTCCATCAATTTTTTTATCAATTCTTATGGCATCTATTTTATTAACAAGTAATGCTTTGTTAACATCAAAAGGTATTTCAGAAATAATAATTTTTTCTTTTCCTTTTTCTTTAACTATTTCATATTTAGATTTTACTATTACTCTACCTTTACCAGTTTTGAAGGCATCTCTTATACCATTCTTACCTTCAACTATACCACCAGTTGGAAAATCTGGACCTTTTACTATTTCTAATATAGAATCTAAATAACAATTAGGTGAATCTATTCTTTTTATTGTAGCATCAATTATTTCGCCTAAATTATGAGGTGGAATGTTTGTTGCATAACCAGCACTTATTCCCATCGTTCCATTTACAAGTAAATTTGGAAATTTAGCAGGAAGAACTGTTGGTTCAAGCATTCTATCATCAAAGTTAGGTGCCCATTCAACAGTTTCTTTTTCTAAGTCACATAATAGTTCGTTACTTATTTTTGAAAGTCTTGCTTCAGTATAACGATATGCCGCAGCACTATCACCATCCATTGAACCATTATTACCTTTCATGTCAACAAGTATTGCATTTTGTTTCCACCATTGACTCATACGAACCATTGCATCATATACTGACGAATCTCCGTGTGGATGATATTTACCTAAAACATCTCCAACTGTTGCAGCACTTTTGATATATTTTTTATCATAAGTATTATTGGCATTATACATTGCATAAAGAATTCTTCTTTGAACTGGTTTAAGACCATCTCTTACATCTGGTATTGCTCTATCTTGAATAATTTCTTTAGCATAAGAGGCAAATCTTTCACCCATTATTTCTTCTAATGCATAATCTTCTATTCTTTTTAATATTTCTTGCATATAATCACCTTAATTAATTAACTCTATAATCATCTTCCATAGTAAATTCTATGTTTTCTTCAATCCATTCTTTTCTTGGCTCTACTTTATCTCCCATTAAAACATTTACTCTTTTTTCAGCTAAAGCTGCATCATAAATATTAACTCTTATTAAACTTCTTGTATCAGGGTTCATTGTTGTATCCCAAAGTTCGTCTGCATTCATTTCACCTAAACCTTTATTTCTTGATATATCAGGTTTACCAGCATTTTCTGCAACAATTTTGAATCTTTCGTCATCACTATATGCATAAAAATGTTTTTTTCCATAATCAATTTTATATAAAGGTGGCTTTGCTATGTAAAGCTTACCAGCCTCAATTAATGGGCGCATAAAACGATAAAAGAATGTTAAAAGTAATATTTGAATATGAGAACCATCGACATCGGCATCGGTCATAATAATTACTTTATCATAATTAGAATCTTCTACAATAAATTCATTACCAAGGCCAGCACCTATTGTATGAATAATAGTATTTATTTCTTCATTCTTAAGTATTTCTGCTACACTAGTTTTTTCAGCATTTATAACTTTACCTCTAAGCGGTAATATCGCTTGGAATTTTCTATCTCTTCCACTTTTTGCAGAACCACCAGCAGAATCTCCTTCTACTAAGAATAATTCATTTATTTTAGAATTTTTACTAGTAGCTGGAGCAAGCTTACCAGATAAATTTTTCTCAATTTTATTTTTTCCTTTTCCATTACGAGCATCTTCTCTTGCTTTTCTAGCAGCTTCTCTAGCAATTTTACTTTTTGCAGCTTTTTCAACTATGTTAAGTGCAATTTCTTTGTTTTCTTCTAAGAAAAATTTAATATTTTCATATGTAACACTTTCTGTAATACTTCTTGCCTCAGGTGTTCCTAATTTTCCTTTTGTTTGACCTTCAAATTGCAGTAAATTTTCTGGTATTCTTAAGTTAATTACAACACTTAAACCTTCTCTTACATCACTGCCATCAAAAGTATTATCTTTGCCTTTAATTACATTATTAGCTTTTACATAATCATTGAATGCTTTTGTAATACCAGTCTTAAAACCAACCTCATGAGTACCACCATCGGTAGTTTTAACATTATTAACAAAAGAAATAATATTTTCATTATAAGTATCTGTATATTGTAATGCAACATTTACTTCAATATTATTTTTACTACCATTGAAATTTAACACTTTATGTAACGTATTTTTATCTTCATTTATATATTCAACAAAATTAGTTAAACCTTCTTCATAATGATATTTAACTTGTCTGTTACTATCTTCGTCAATTACTTCTATAGTTATATTTGGAATTAAAAAGGCACTTTCTTGCATTCTCTCACATATTGTTGTATATGAAAAATTACAATTTTTAAATATTTCGTAATCAGGTAAGAATGTTACTACAGTTCCTGTTTTATTCGAATTTCCAAGCGTTTTTAGCGGTGATTCTACTTTACCACCATCAGCAAATCTAATGTTTGAAATAACGCCTTCACGATAAATTAAAACATCCATTTTTTTACTTAAAGCATTAACAACTGAACCACCAACACCATGAAGACCTCCACTAACTTTATAATTTCCTTCTTCAAATTTTCCACCGGCATGCAAAATAGTGTAAATAACCTCTGGAGTTGATTTACCGCTTTCATGCATTCCTATTGGAACTCCACGGCCATTATCTGCAACAGTTATACTGCCATCTTTATGTAAAACTATTTTTATATAGTCACCATGTCCATTTATAATTTCATCTATTGAATTATCAACAATTTCCCACACTAAATGATGAAGACCTCTTTTATCTGTACTACCAATGTACATACCAGGTCTTTTTCGAACTGCTTCTAATCCTTCTAAAATTTTTATTGATGATGCGTCATATTTTGTCATATCTATTCACCATACTTATTGTAACACAAGAAAAACAAGCATTCAACCGGACTTAGACAAATTTTGACATTTGTTGATTACACTTTCTTTACTAACAAAAAAATCCACAAAATGTGGACTTTATTATTTATTAATTGTATAAGTTTCTCCTGATAAATTATCCAAATTGTAATCATTTAAAACTGGCATTTCAATTTTTTCTTCTTTTACTTCAGCAATAACTTCTTCTTTAAGTTCTTCAACTGGAGTAGTCTTTTTTAATGTTGGTAATTCAAATCCCAAATCATTTTCAATTTTTACTTCTGGTTCTTCAACCTTAGGAAGTTCTATTTCTTTTTCAGGAACATAAACTGAACTGAAAATTTCTGGTCCCTTTGTATATATTTGTTCTTTCTTCGTTTCTTCTACACTTTTAACTATTTCATCAAAATCAAATGTTGGTACTTCAATTTCTTCTTTTTCTACTACTGGTGCTTCTAATTTGATATCTACTACTTTTTCTTCTGGTTCTATATTTATGTCATTAAATACTAATGGTTTTTCTTCTATTTTATCAAGTAATGGAGCAATTTCTTCAATCACTTCTGGTTCTTTAGCAAGAACAGGAGCTTCTTCTACTACAGGAACATCCATTGCAGGTTCAATTATTTCTTCAACATTTGTATCTTCAGAAACAGGTAAAACTGGCTCCGGTATTTCATTTTCAGATATTTCCATAATACTTGGAACTTCATCTATTGTTGGTACAATAATAGTATCATTTTCTAATTTTTCTTCATTTGTTACTTCTAGTTTTTCTTCAATACTATCATCTTTAAATGCATCGTTATTAATTTGTTGTAATTTTTTAGTTGCAATTATTTCTCTTTCTTTTTGATCTTTTTTACCAAAAAATAAAATAACTATAAATAATAATACTAATACGACAATTGAGATAATTAAATAAATTCCAAAATATTCATAGCTATATAGTTTATTTAAAAATTCTTCCATATGAAAGCACCTCTTTATTCTATAAATAGATTAACACAAAAAATATTTTAATGCAATTATTTTACGAACAAATTGACACTTAAAACATTTTATCTATATTGTTTGGTACACTACCATCAATCACTTTTGAAATAATTTTATCACTTTGCTCTTTTGATACTTTCTTCCCTGTCATTTTACTTAAAGTTTCAATTACTTCTCTTAATGTTTTTTCGTCTTTCATATTTCCATTTTGTAATTTTTGGGCAAGTCCTAAAATAGTATTTTTATCTACTTTTGTTTTCTTTTCTACCTTATTAAAAAAAGAATCATTTAAATTCATATAACACCTCTAATTAATTATATGTTTTAAATAATTCTTTTGTGATATTTAACTAATTTTTAAATCTCCAGTTGTTGGATAAATTTGAATAAATGTATTACCATCTGATACATCTATTTCAGTACCATCTAAATAAGTATATACTGTTTGACTTTTTCTATCTTTTTTAGTCCATTTTATTGGAACACTATAACCATTTGTTATATATACTCCATCTCCAGAACCTATATTTTGTAAATCTTGTAATTTTGTACCATTTAGCGAATTATATTTAACAGAATATGCAATTATATTTTTAAAGTGATATTGTTCACCTGTTACTAAATCTGTATGTTTTTGACCACTCATACTACGATAATATACTTGTTCATCACTATTATATTCGTAAGCAACTGTTTGATAATTAGAATATTTTAAAGTAATATTATTTGTTACTTTACTACCATCTTTTTTAGATAAATCTACTACATCAGCAGTATAATTTAGTAAATAATCTCTATCTGTTGTTGTTCTTAATTTTAATTTTTCAATACCATTTTTAATTAATTGTGATGATGTAAATCTAGTATGTTCTAAAGATCTTTTTAAAGTTTTATCAGTAGTAAAATATTTACCACCATAAACCATTCCATCAATTCTATCAAGTTTTAATTCTGCCAAATGATTGTATGCTACATCAGAGCCACCCCAGTGAATATAAATAGCATCATTTTCTAAAACATAATCTAAATAATTGTGTCTAGAACTTCTAACAGATCCAATTTTTTCTTCATCAAAATCTTGTGTATATAATGCCATCATTCTAGTGATTCCGCCTTCTACCATGATTTCATATATCATATAGGCATCAGCTAGTCCTGATTGGGGTCTAGCTTCTTTATGAGTGTTAATCATAACTGCTATTGGTCTTTCATTACTATTTAAATCTACTATTTGAACCTTTTTTGATTCTACTATTGGTTCATTTTCTTTATTATTATCTAAATTTTTATTTTCTTCTTTACCACAACCTGTACATAATAAAACTAAAATTAATAACAATATTGATATTTTCTTTTTCATACGTCTACTCCTTCTACTTCTATTCTAACACAATTTATTTCCATAAATGAAGTTTAGTTAATATTTTCTTGATAATTTTTTTTGTTTTCTTAAAAAAATTATATCCTGTATATTTTTTTATAATTCCTT
>JAZSOX010000081.1:0-2264 GCA_045537175.1 Bacilli bacterium | reverse complement strand
TAGATAAAAAATAAGCTACACTTAGTGCAGCTTATTTTTTGAATATTAGTGTTAGAATTTTCTTATTTTTTTTCTTCAGTATTTATATCGTCATCTGTTAATTTAAAAGTAATAGGAAGATGATACCTATAGCGTACATTTTTATCATTTACTTTAGCCGGTATGAATTTTTTAGGAATTTTTTTAACTACACGTACTGCTTCTTTATCTAATTCAGGGTGACAACCACGTTCAACTTTAACATCAGAAATAGATCCATCTTTTTCAATAATGAAAGAAACAAACACACGTCCTTGAGCATTATCTTCTACTGCTAATTCTGGATATTGAATATTTTCATTAATAAATTGTAATAAAGCAGCGTCACCACCTGGATATACAGCTTTTTGTTCTATGATAGTGAAATTTTTTGGTTCAGCTTCAGGTGCAGGAGGAGGTGGCATAACTGATACTGATTTATCTTCTACTTTAATATCTTTTGATCCTATCATAATATCATCATTATCTATTTCCTTAATTTCATAAATAACATTATCTATTTCCACTTCAAAAATAAGCATTTCGTTAGGACCTATGCCGGCATATGGTTGACCTTTAACACCATAACCAAGATTTCCGGGAATATAGAAAATAGCTTTACCACCTTTATTTAAAAGTTTAAGACCTTCGGCAAATCCGGGCACTACATCATTAACTTTAAATTCTCTATATTCACCATTAGAATCATCAAATACTGTTCCATCAATAAGGTAACCTTTATAAGCAACATCTACATAATCATCGTCAGTAATTTTACTACCATAACCTTTTTCAATAATCTTATATGAAAGCCCCGATTTAGTAGTTTTAATTTTTTTATCTTTTTTCTTAAGATTAGCAATATATTCTTCACCGGCTTTTTTATTAGCAATAGCTTCGGGTGAATTTTCCAATTTATATAATTCAAATTTATCTATGGCATCTATTATGTAATATCTATAATATTGAATTATATCTTTATTAATATCTTTACTAAATAAAGAATTATAAAGTTCATTATAAAATAAATCAATATTAATATCAGCACCTAAATTTTCAAAATAATTTATTTCATTATAAGATTTAGAACCAACTAATAACCCATCAATGTAGTTATTATTATAAATATCGTTATCTAAAATGTGTTCAACACCATAAATAATAGCTGTTTTAGTAAATTTATGACTTAAACTATCGGGAAGAGTTTCAAATTCATTTGCTAAACTACCGCCAAAATTTTTAGCTATAGCAATAGAAATAGAGTCATAATCATAAACAATAGAATCATTATAAGTATTAATTACGTTATTAATATAATTCTCATAATGTTTTAAATCATCGTCGTTTACACCAAAAATAAGAGCATATTTAAATTCCTCAGCAACAATTTTTTTGTCAATTTTATCCGGGTTATTTAAACCTTTAATAAAAGAAGCAATATTATTACCAATATTGAAACCAACTGAATACCCATCTTCATCTATATTTAAATTTTTAGTGTATTCTATACCTTTTATAATATCACTTTTGTTATAATTATTAGATGAGAAATCTTCTTTATAATAATAACCAAGAAAGTTACCTAAAGCAATAGATAAAGAATCATTATCTACCACATTTTGTTGCGCCTCCACATTATTAGGAATAGAAATCCCCACTAAAACAGCAACAACAAATAAAATTTTAAAAATTGATTTTTTCATAATTATATTATTTTTTTATAATTAATATTTTATTTCCACTTCAAAAATAATCATTTCATTAGGACCAATATCGGCAGCTGGTTGACCTTGAGCACCATAACCGAGTTTACCTGGGATGTAGAAGATAGCTTTACCACCTTTACCAAGAAGTTTAAGACCTTCAGAGAATCCTGGAACTACACCTTTAACAGGGAATTCGCGAGCTACACCTTTTGAGTCATCAAATACTGTTCCATCAATAAGATAACCTTTATAAACAACTTTTACGTTATCATTATTAGTAATTTTTTTACCATTTCCTTTTTTTAATATTTTATAAGATAATCCTGAAGCAGTAGTTTTAATTGTTTTATCTTTTTTCTTAAGATTAATAATAAATTCTTCACCGGCTTTTTTGTTAGCAATAGCTTCGGGTTTCTTTTCAAGTTCTTCCATGTATTTGCGTTGAGCTTCAGCTTGGAGTTTGCCACCTGAGATATTTATAAATAGTTGGTATTTATTTATATCTTCCATTGTCATAGAGTCTTGTTTAAGAGCTTTGGC
>JAZSOX010000110.1:0-3879 GCA_045537175.1 Bacilli bacterium | reverse complement strand
GACAAATATATTAAATATTATAGTGAATTAGAAGAAAATAAAAATATAGTATTAGAAGAATTACAAAAAGAAAAAGTTAAATTTAATCGTACTTTAGAAAAAGGTTTAAGAGAATTTGAAAAAATAACTTCTAATTTAAATGATAATGTATTAAATAAACATTTAGCTTTCAAATTATATGATACTTATGGATTTCCAATTGAATTAACTGAAGAATTAGCTAGTGAGTTAAATATTAAAGTTGATGTTGAAGGATTTAAAGAAAAATTTAAAGCACATCAAGAATTATCAAGAACTGCATCTGCTGGTAAATTTAAAGGAGGACTTGCTGGTGATGGTGAGGTTGAAACTAAATATCATACTGCAACACATTTACTTAATGCTGCATTAAAAGAAGTAGTTTCAAAAGATGTTCATCAAAAAGGAAGTAATATCACAAGTGAACGTATGCGTTTTGACTTTTCTTGCGATCACAAATTAACTGATGATGAAAAACAAAGAACTGAAGAATTAGTAAATAAATGGATTCAAGAGGGAATTGATGTTACTGTAACTGAAATGAGTAAAGAAGATGCAATTAAATCAGGAGCTGAATGTATGTTTATCGAAAAATATCCTGATATAGTTACTGTATATTCAATTGGTGATATATCTAAAGAACTTTGTGGTGGACCTCATGTAAAAAACACTAGTGAATTAGGTATATTTAAGATAAAAAAAGAAGAAGCATCATCTGCTGGTGTTAGAAGAATTAAAGCAGTATTAGAATAATAAAAGAATAGTATTTTACTATTCTTTTTTATTTTGTTAAACAAAATGTTTTTAATTGATAAAATATGCTTATTAGGTTATAATTAATAATAGGGAAGTGGAGTATATGAAGAGAAATGGCTTTGTCTTTGTTGAAACAATTGTAGCTGTTGTAATTTTGACAAGCTCATTATTACTTTTATATTCTACATTTAATAAAATTTTACAATCTGAAAAAACTCGTGTTTATTATGATGATGTTAATTATATATATCGTACTTGGTATGTTAAAGAAAGAATTAATGATTTAAATATTATGGCAGCATTAAGAGACATTACTAGTAATACTGATAAATATTTTGTTACCGTTGGAGTGGAATATGATAGTTTATTTACTGGATACGAAAATGAAAAAACTTATATTGCTAATTTATTAGAAGATTATGAAGTTAATCAAATTATCATATTAAAAGAAAATAAAATTGATAATTTAAAAAAATGCACTTTAGAGTGTTCTTTAGATAGTAATTGTCCTGAATATGAAAATTGCAATGGATTATATACAAACTTAAGTGATGAAATGATTAATTATTTAAAAACGATATATATTGATGTATCTTGTACATATGTAATGGTAATAGAATATAATACGTGTAATAGTGATAATACGAATTGTAAAAGTTATTATAGTTGGGTAAGTGTGTAATATGAAGAAGAATGGATTTGTATCAACATCTTTAATATATACATTTTTTCTAGTATTTTTATTATTGATGATATTTTTATTAAATTCATATTCATCAATAAGATTTTTATTAGATCAATATAAATATGATATAAAGAATAGTTTTGCTGAAGCGTCGGGAGCCGATATTAATTTATATTTAATGGTATGGGATGAAACTACTCAAGAATATGAATTGCAAGATGAAATACCCTCATTTGGTTATTCTTTTGATCCTACTTTTAGTTACTGTAAAAATGGATCTACAATTTCTTATGCTAATGGTAATGTTTCAGTTACTGCAGTAAGAAGAGATTCTTGCTATGCATATTTTAAAGCAGCTGAACAAGATATTGTTTTAAGAATTTTTACCAAGGAAACAGATAAAAGTGATAGGGTACTAGTAAAAAATGTACCAAACTATAGCTATACTTTGACTAATAAAAGCTGTACGAATGGGGCAATATTAAACTTTAATGAAAAAACTCGTAAATTTACTATTTCATCATCTCAAAAAACCGTATGTGAAGTAGAATTTACAAAAAAAGAAATGGATATTATCATTAATCTCTTTAGAGAAGATGCTTTAGGTAACCATGAGTATAATGGATTAAAATATAAAGAAATAACTGAAGTTCCAGGTATAACTTATACTTTTGATTCTTATGTTTGTAATAATACCGATGTAAATACTACAATTGGTTATGAAAACGGAGAATTAGTAATTGAATCATTAGGAAAAAATGAATGTAATGTTTATTTTAATGGTGGTACTAATAAAGTTGATTTAATTGTAATGCAAGAAACCGATACTGGTGTAAGCGGATATACAACTGGACTTAAATATAGTCGTGTAGCTACTATTCCGGGTATGGGGTATAAATATGTTGGATATATATGTGATGATGGAAGTGCTAAGGTTACTTATTCAAATGGTACCTTAATTGCGACGTCTGATGTTCAAACAGTTTGTAGAGCCTATTTTAATAGATATAGTGGCAGCGTGTTTGTACATTATTATTTAGAAACAAGTAATAATACGTATGAAAATGTAACTTTAATTCCTACAATTGGTTATAAATATAATTCAACTAAAAGTTATTGTAATAACAATTCCGATATTATAGTAGATAGTAATAATGTTGTTACGATAGATTCAGATGTTACAGATGAATGTTATGTATATTTTGATATGGCTACTGCAGATATCCGTGTTAATGTCTTTGTAATGGATAAGAATACAGGAAAATATGAACTTGGAAATGTACCAGTTGCGGGATATGAACTATATAATGCAGGATGTACTAATGGGGCAGAGATTACTTATACTAATAGTGCATTAAAAGTAACAGCAGAAGGACCTACAGTGTGTACGGTATACTTTAGATAGAGGTTAAATATGAAACTAAATAATAAAGGTATGTCATTAATGGAATTATTAGTAAGTATTGTATTAGTAGGAATAGTATTAACCTTCTTATTTCAGTTATTGGTAGATTTGAAAAATGAAACTAATAATAATAATTATGCTTATAATAATCAAGTTAATAGAACTGAAGCGATTTATACAATAGAACAAGATTTGAATAAATATACTTTACTTGGAGTAGAAGATAAAAGTACTGGGGAAAATATAATTATTAATTTCTATTATAGAAAAGGGAATGATACAAAAACAGCGAGTTTAAATACAGCGATAACTACTAGCACTAACGAACTTGGAGATGAAGTAAAAAAATATTATTTAAGGTATACTAGTGTTGATACAGTAAAATATTCATGGGAAATGAAAGGGGCAGAAATAGACCCTTGTGGAATGTTTAGTTATTATTTAGATTCAGCTTCCGGAAATTACTATTTTAAAATGAATATTTATTTATATAATAGTGTATATCATGAACGAAATAATAAAGATAAAAATAATGCTGTAGATGATATAGAAATTACTTATGCTGGTAAAAAAGATGATTTAATTACTACTAATGGATCTTATCTAACAGGAAGTACAAAAGGAGATAAAAAGATAGGTATTTGTACTAATTAAAACGTGTAGTATTCTACCAATAAAGAAATTTTTGTAAGATATTTTAGTATCATTTATTAATGAAATAACTTGAGTATGGATAGATAGTCCACCAAAAGAGATTATAGCAAGAGCAGTAATCTCTTTTATTATGCTGCAAGTATTTAGAGAATTTAAAATATTTAAGCTTTGAGTAATTTCAAGTATTCCTTTAATTAGAATATTTATTATAGGAGGAAAGGTAAAAATATTAATAATAATATTAGTGATAATCATGTAAAAAGTAATTGTTCCTAAAATCATAAGAAGTGTATTTATGCTTTTTTTAATAGAATTTGGTAACAATAAAAAAATATTTTTATTTGAATTATTACTTGTAGTA
>JAZSOX010000146.1:0-17741 GCA_045537175.1 Bacilli bacterium | reverse complement strand
AAGATAAAATAGAACAAGAAGAAATAAAAAATTATGATGAAGGGTTAAAAAAAACTCGTGAAAATTTTATTTCTAAATTAAATGTTTTAGGAGTTAAATATACAAAAGTAAATGAGGAGTACTTTGAAGAATTAGAGAGTATTTTAATTATGGCTGATATTGGTGTTAATACAGTTATGAAGTTTATGGATAAATTAAGAGATAGAGTAAAATCTGAAAATATAACAGATACAGAATATTTAAAAGAAGTAATAGTAGATGAACTATTAATTATATATGTAGAAGGTGAAAGTTTATCAGATAAAATTAATATTTCTGAAAGTGGTCCAACAGTAATATTGATGGTTGGAGTAAATGGTGTTGGAAAAACAACTACAATAGCTAAACTTGCTTATAAATATATTAAAGAAGGAAAAAAAGTAATGATGATTGCCGGAGATACTTTTAGAGCAGGGGCAGTTAATCAGCTTGAAATTTGGGCAAATCGAACTGGAGCAGAATTTTATGGAAAAGAAGAAACTGATCCAGCAAGTGTTATTTATGATGGGCTTGTAAAAGCTAAAGAATTAAACGTGGATATTGTTTTAATTGATACAGCAGGAAGACTTCAAAATAAAGTTAATTTAATGAAAGAGTTAGAAAAAATTAATAAAGTAATTGAAACTCATATTGAAGGAGCACCTCATGAAACTTTACTTGTTATTGATGCATCAACTGGTCAAAATGGAATAATGCAAGCTAAATCTTTTAAAGAAATTACTAATATAACTGGTATTGTTTTAACTAAGCTTGATGGAACTGCTAAGGGTGGAATAGTACTAGCTATTAAAGAAGAAGTTAATTTACCAGTAAAATTTATTGGTTTAGGTGAAAAAATGACTGATTTAAAACCATTTGATATCGAAAATTATATTTATGGTTTATTTAAGGATATGATTTAATGGAAAAGTTTTTATATTATAATGAATTATATTTAATCTATAAAGGTTTAATTAATGATAAAACATCAGAAATATTTGATTTGTATTATGGTGAAAATTTATCAATGCAAGAAATTGCTGATATTAAAGGAATCTCAAAAAGTAGAGTAGGAATTATTATAAAAAATGCTGAAAAGAAATTAGATAATCTAGAAAAAGTATTGGAAATATATCAAAAAAACACAAGATTAAATAGTTTGTTAGAAATGAATGATGTAAATACAATAAAAGAAGAAATAGAAAAAATAATTAAAGGAGAATAATTATGTTTGAATATATGGGAGATAGAATTTCAAATGCTATCAAAAATATTAGAGGTATGGGTAAAATTACAGAAAATAATATTAATGATGCGATGAAAGAAATTAGAATGGCTTTGCTTGAAGCAGATGTTAACTATAATGTAGTTAAGGAATTTACTAGTAAAGTAAAAGAGAAAGCTTTAGGAGAAGAAGTATCTAAAAGTTTAAAACCAGACGAGGTATTTATTAAAATTGTAAAAGATGAACTTGTAGAGTTATTAGGTGGTAATTACGTACCACTTCATACTGAAGATAAGTTTGAAGTAATTATGTTGTGTGGTCTTCAAGGTAGTGGTAAAACAACAACTGCAGGTAAACTTGCTAATTTATTAAGAAAAAAGCATAATCGTAAACCATTACTTGTAGCGTGTGATATTTATAGACCTGCTGCAATAGAACAATTAAAACAAATTGGTAATTCTTTAAATATACCAGTTTATACTGAAGATAATAAAAATGTAGTAGAAATTGTTAATAATGCTTTAAATTATGCTAAAGAAAATAATTTAGATTATGTAATAATTGATACCGCAGGTAGACTTCAAATTGATGAAGTATTAATGCAAGAATTAAAAGATGTAGCTAGTAGTGTATCTTTAAATGAAGTTATTTTAGTTATTGATGCAATGATGGGACAAGATGCAATTAATGTTATAACAGGTTTTAATGAAAACTTATCATTAACTGGATGTATTCTTACTAAAATGGATGGAGACACTAAAGGTGGAGTAGCATTGTCACTTAGACATTTAACAAATGTGCCAATTAAGTTTGTAGGAGACTCCGAAAAAATGGATGGATTAAGTGAATTTTATCCAGTAAGAATGGCTGAACGTATCTTAGATATGGGAGATATTTTATCAATTGCAGAAAAAGTTGAAGGAATAGTATCTGAGGATGATGCTAGGCTGCAAGCCGAAAAAATGAAAAAGGGAACTTTTGATTTAGAAGATTTTTTAACAACAATGAAACAAATAAAAAAATTAGGACCTTTAGAAAATATTTTAAAAATGTTACCTG
Organism: Bacilli bacterium; assembly: GCA_045537175.1. Lineage (GTDB taxonomy): Bacteria > Bacillota_I > Bacilli_A > RF39 > UBA660 > SIG200. The sequence goes on along the minus strand of JAZSOX010000146.1, from coordinate 15,439 downwards.
GTGCTAGAAATATGGGACTTAATAATGTAAATATTGATCCAAAAGATATGGCTCATGTTGAAGCGATAATACTTTCTATGACACCATACGAAAGAAGACATCCAGAAGTATTAAAAGCTACTCGTAAGCAAAGAATTGCTAAAGGTAGTGGAAGAAGTGTAGAAGAAGTTAATAGACTTTTAAAACAATTTGAAATGATGCAAAAAATGATGAAACAAATGAGTAATGGCAAGATGAAAATGCCTTTCTAGGAGATGTTATGGGACTTATTTGGGAAGTTATTAAAGCACTTGCTAATTCAAGAGATGATAGTGAAAATAATAGTTTATCTGAAGAATGTGATATGATTGGTTTAGATAAGCATGAAAAAGAAGAAGTAATGAAAGGTAGACAAGACCCATATGATTTTGAATATGATGGGGACTTAGAAACTGATTATTATAAAGATGATGATAGATAAAGTTGACATATAACTTTGTCTTTTTTTTGCATATATTATAAAGAGATGATATAATCTCTTTAAAGCAATAAAATAGAAAGGTTGTAATTTTGTTGTTAGCGCATGGACCACTTTGGTTGACGAGGATGATAGTTATCGAATAATCAGCGGGTGCTATCACGGATAAGTATATTCGTTAGGTATATTAAAAAAAGCAAAATCAAGATTGTAACAAAATATATGCCACATACAAATAAAAAACACAATTAGAATAGGAGAATTTTTTTGTATGTGTGGAATTGTAGGATATATTGGTAAAGAAAAGGCTTTACCTAGAATTTTAAGTGGGTTAAAATTCTTAGAATACAGGGGTTATGATTCAGCTGGGGTAGCTTATGTTAAAAATAATCATGTTGAAATTATTAAAGAAGTAGGTAAAATAATTAATTTAGAAAATAAAATTAATTACTCTGAAGATACTTATATGGGAATAGGTCATACTAGATGGGCAACTCATGGAATACCTAGTGTAGTAAATTCTCATCCTCATAGAATGGGAAAGTTTACAGTTGTTCATAATGGTATAATAGAAAATTATTTAAAAATCAAGGAAAAATTAGAAAAGGAAGGGGTTACATTTGTATCTGAAACTGATACAGAAGTAATACCAGCTTTATTAAATTATAATTATAATAAAGAAAAAGATATCTTAAAAACAATTAAAGTAACTTTAGAAGAACTTGAAGGAAGTTATGCAATTGGTATTATTTGTGATGATGATTTAGATAACTTGTATGCAGCTAGGTGTGGTAGTCCTCTAATTATTGCTAAAGATAAAACTGGTAATTTTATTGCAAGTGATGTTCCTGCAATACTTAGTTATACTAATAGATATGTTTTACTTGAAGAAGGAGAACTAGCGAAAATAAGTGTTGATAGTGTTCTAGTGTATAATAATCATTTAGAGGAAATAACAAAAGAAGAAATGCTTTTTGAAGGTAGTCAGGATTCTGCTATGTTAAATGGATATGAGCATTATATGTTAAAAGAAATTCATGAAGAAGGTAAGGTATTTACTGAAACAGTTAATTATTATGTTGATGGTGGAAAATTTAAAAATACTATGCCAGATTTTAAAAAATATAAAAATATTCATATAGTAGCTTGTGGAAGTGCATATTATGTAGGTTGTATTGGAAAAAGTTTAATTGAAGAATTTGCAAATATTCCAGTTACTGTAGAAGTAGCAAGCGAATATCGTTATAAAATGAATTTTTATGATAAAGATACTTTAGTAATAATAATTAGTCAATCAGGTGAAACTGCTGATTCACTTGCAGCATTAAGAAAAGCCAAAGAAGATGGTATTGATACACTTGCTATTGTAAATGTAGTTGGTTCATCTATTTCAAGAGAAGCTGATTATACTATGTATGTAAAAGCAGGACCAGAAATTGCTGTAGCAACAACCAAAGCATTTTTAGCACAAGCAACATTACTTTCACTTCTTGCCGTAAAACTTTCAAATAAATTAGATTTATTAAGTGTATTTAATGGAGTAGAGAAATATATAAAAGAAATTTTAGATAAAGATTATAAAAAATATGCTAATGAGATTTACACTCATAATGATACTTTCTTTATTGGAAGATTAGTAGATTATGCTTTATGCTTAGAAGGAAGTTTAAAATTAAAAGAAACATCTTATATAAATTCAGTGGCTTTTCAAGCTGGAGAATTGAAACATGGAACAATTTCTTTAGTAACTGATGGAACACCAGTAATAGGTATTTGTACAGATTCTAATATCGAAAGTAAAACAATTAGTAATATAAAAGAAGTAAAAGCGAGAAATGCTTTTGTAATATATATAACTAACAATGATATTGAAGCAGATTTTTATGATCAAAAAATTGTTTTACCAAAATTGCATAAGTTAATTATGCCAATAGTTACTGTTATACCACTTCAGCTAATTGCTTATGAAGTAGCTAAACTTCGTTGCTGTGATATTGATAAACCAAGAAATTTAGCAAAATCAGTAACAGTGGAATAATAAAAAAGCCAAAACAATTATAGTTTTGGTTTTTTCTTTTTTTTAGTAAGTCTCATGGCCTCTTTTTGAAATTCTTGATGCATTTCTCGGGTGCTAAGATTTGGAACAAGTCCAAATCTTTTAATATTACTGTAATATTAAAAGATTTGGAACAAGTCCAAATCTTTTAATATTACAGTAATATTCTTCTTCTGTATAACATTCCATTAAAATAAATTTTCTTAAATAATATAATGCTTTTTCTTTATCTTCTCTAAATATCTTATATAATTCTAAAGCAAACATATAGCTTGTTAAATATATTTCTGCACCAATATCTGGATCTTGAAGAATATCCTCGAGTTCTTCTGGATGAACTCCACAAGCTATTTTAGCTCCAGTTTTTAGTGCTTTATTAGTGGTAAAGTTACTTTTTAATTTTCTTTCATATTCCATCAATCTGATTTTAATTGCAAGTTCATCGGCAGTCCAACACATTGTATCATGTCTCGAAATTTTATTTAAAGTTGGTTGGCCATTTTTAAATAAAATTTCGAGATAATCAGCACATATTAATTCAAAAAATATTGCATCTACTTCAGAGAATAAAATTTTAGGATATAGTGTGTGTTTAGGATTTATTGCACCGCTTGTTGCATGTCCATATTCATGTATAGTAGTAAAAACGTCATCAATTGTATAATCACGTTTAACTTCAATAAATGATTCTTTTAAAGAAGGGATATTTATTGTTTCTCCTTTATATGGTGATTTTCCTTGTAAACTTCTAAATACTATATGGTCTCGTCTTCTGTAAAAAGTTTTCATAAAATGACCATAAAAGTAATGATCTAGTGACCTGTAAAAGTCATGAGTTAAATCAAGTAAGTCATCTTTTGAAAGAGTACAGTTTTTAATTTTTATAAATGTATCTATACCAGTTTTGGTAAAATCTCGAAAATCTTTAAAGTCTTGCCATAAAAATGGAATATCTCCTAAATTTTCTTTAACACCGTCGTAAGCTTCTAAAAGTTTTAATTTTTCTTCTTCTTCCTCGTTATAATAATCAGCAATATAATCTTGAAGAATAGTAATATCACTTCTTAGCATTTCTAACTTGTTTGGATCTGTTTCATTGTTAAACATAGTATTTAATCTTTGAAGCCTCTCTTCAATAGATGCTATTGTCCAATTGTATTTTCCCATTAAAAATCTCCCCTAAAATTGATATTTACTTTAACATAAAATTTAATTTATAACAATAAAAAGTATCGTTAATTTGCAAATAAATAAATTTTAATATATAATTGAAGCGGTGATATTTATGCAAATTGAATCAGTTGAAGAACCAATTATAGCAATAAGAATTAGTCAGTATCCAGAAGCAAAAAATCCTGAATTTTTACTTTTGGGAAGAAGTAATGTAGGTAAGAGTAGTTTTATTAATACTTTGATTGAAAGAAAAAATTTTGCTAGAACTAGTTCAAAACCAGGTAAAACACAAACATTAAATTTTTATTTAGTTAATGATAATTTTTATTTAGTAGATGTTCCTGGATACGGTTTTGCTAGTGTTTCTAAAGAAACACAAAAGAAATTTGGAATAATGATTGAGGATTATTTAAAAACAAGAGAAAATTTGAAACATGTATTTTTACTTGTAGATTATCGTCATAAACCAACTGAAGATGATATATTAATGTATAATTTCTTAAAATATTATAATCTTAATATAACAGTAATTGCTACTAAGTATGATAAGATAACTAAAAATGGTAGAATTAAACAAGATAAATTGATTAAAGATACATTAAAGTTAGAAGAAAATGAGTCATTCATTCCTTGGTCTACAATTACTAAAAAAGGTAGAAATGAAGTTTTAGAAATAATAAATAATTATTTAGAAGAAAAATAATTGTTAAATATATTAAGATAAATTATAATAAAGATAGGTGATTTTTATGGGAAAAAGGGGATTTACTTTAATAGAATTATTATCTGTAATTGTGGTATTAGCAATTGTAATGGCAATTGCAGTTCCATCAATTAGTGCAGTATCTAAAGCAATTAAAGATAATATGCTTGATAAAAAAGTAACAATGATTGAAGAAGCTGCAATACTTCTTGCACAAGATGTTAAAGGTTCTGTTATATCTAGTACAAGTACATATCAAAGTTATCCTTGTAAAACTATGATTGTTAGTGATTTAGTTCCTAATTATTTAGATAAAGATAATGATAATACTTGTTTAAATGCTTCAAGTACTGGAAATATTGGGTGCATTGTTGATCCAAGTGATAATACGAATTATTTAGACAAATATGAAGTAATAGTATTTTATAAAAATAAGAGAATGTATGCAGTAGTAGATGTTGATAATAATTTAGAATGTAGTTAAGGGGGTGTTTTTACATGAAAACAGTATGTTTGATTGGAAAACCAAATGTAGGTAAAAGTAGTATATTTAATAGATTAATAAAAGAAAAAAAATCTATTATTTTAAGTGAGCCAGGTATTACTAGAGATAGAATATATGGAACGGTAGAGTATAAGAATAAGAAATTTAACATTATAGATACCGGTGGTATTCATGGTGAATCTGATAATTTTGATAAAGATATTTTATTACAAGCTGAACTTGCTATAGATGAAGCAGATATAATACTTTTTGTTGTTGATGGACTTCAAGAAATTAGTTCCGCTGATAAAAAAATTCGCAATATGTTAAAAAAAGCAGGTAAAGAAGTTATAGTAATAGTTAATAAGATAGATAATCAAAAAAGAATAGATAATATATATGCTTATTATGAACTTGGATTTGAAAAAGTAATGCCAGTATCAGCAGAGCATAATTTAGGATTTAAAGAATTACTTGAATATTTAACGAAAAATATAACTGAAGTAGAAGAAGAGTATGAAGAAATATTAAAATTTTGTTTTATAGGAAGACCTAATGTAGGAAAGAGTAGTTTAATTAATGCTTTATTAAATGAAGAAAGAACTATTGTAAGTGATGTAGCAGGTACTACAAGAGATGCTATAGATACAAGATTTAAATATGATAATAATGAATATATAGCAATAGATACTGCTGGTATGCGTAAAAAAGGTCGTATCTATGAAACTATAGAAAAATATAGTTTACTTCGTAGTATGAAAGCTATTGAGAGAAGTGATGTTTGTGTTCTAGTTATTGATGGAGAACAAGGAATAATTGAACATGATAAACATATTTTGTCATATGCTATTGAAGCAGGAAAAGGTATAGTTATTGCAGTAAATAAATGGGATACTATGAAAGATCCTAATGAAGATATAAAAAGATGGAAAATGGAATTAGAAGTATATTTTAAATTTGTTCCATATATTAATTTTGTATTTGTATCTGCAAAAACTCGAAAAAGAATTCATACTTTAATGCCTGAAATAATTAAGGCTTATGAAAATAATCGAAAAGAACTTAAAACTAGTTTATTAAATGATGTTATAGCTGATGCAGTAAATTTACATGAACCTCCTTCATATAAAGGAAAAAGGTTAAAAATTTATTTTACAAGTCAAACAGATAGTAGACCACCTAAAATAACATTTAACGTTAATAATAAGAAACTTGTTCATTTCTCATATGAAAGATATTTAGAAAATAAAATAAGAGAGGCCTTTGATTTAGAAGGTACACCAATTATTTTACAATTTAAGAATAAGAGTGAGTAAAATACAACTTTATAAGTTGTATTTTTTTGTAAAAAATTAATTTTTAAAACTAATTCATTGACACCCTTAAAATATTTTTGTAGAATTAATGTAGAAATATAGAAAGATAGTATTTCGGAATATGTATAATTGGGAGGAGGGAAATAATGGATAAGAAAAATACATTAATGTTAACAGTTATCGCTGTAGCTACATTATTGGTTGCAGTTGTTGGTGCAACATTTGCATATTTTACTGCAACAGAAAATGCAACAGGTTCAACTACTGTAACAACTACAACTGAAAAAGTTGGGTCAGTTGCTGTAAATAATCCAACTAATGCAATGTATTTAGATTTAACTGCAGCTCAAATGACTCAAGAAGCTGCTGGAGAAAATGGTGCATCATATTGGGCTACAAAAACAGAAGCTAATAAATATTCTGCATCAGCAGAGCATCAACCAGTTGCTCAAGTTTCAGTAACAGGAAGTGAAACTAGTACAACTTATAATTGTACATTTACTTTAACTGTAACAAAACCAACACAAGTTAAACCAGGAGATGCTGCATTAGTTTTAACATTAACTGATGCTACAATTTCTGGAGTTACAAGTGGTGAAGAAATTGATTTATCTGAAGCTGGAACATATACTGTTGAATTTAGTCAAACAGGAAATGCTACAAATAAAACATTAGTTACAGCTGCAATTAAATTGAATAATTTAACAACTACACAAGATCATTTAGCAGGACAAACATTAACAACAACTATAGCTAATAGTGGAATGAGTTGTACTGTTGCTAGTCCTACTAATAAATAATATCTATTATTTTGAGAAGTGATCTCTTTAAAAAGAAGAAATATTTATCTTCTTTTTTTATTTATATAAACTTCATGAAATTTTCATAAAAATTATTGACACCCTTAAAATATTTTTGTAGAATAAATATAGAAATATAGAAGATAGTATTTCGGAATATGAGTTGAGAGGAGGGAAATAATGGATAAGAAAAACACAATGTTATTAACAGTTATCGCTGTAGCTACATTATTAGTTGCAGTTGTTGGTGCAACATTTGCATACTTTACTGCAGTTAATGTAGATAATGCTAGTACTACAGCAGCTACTACAGTTGAAGATGTTGGTTTAGTTTCTTTATCATCAGGTCAAGCATTACATTTAGATGTTACTGCTGAAGATTTTTCTAAAGCTGCTGCTGGAGAAAATGGTGTAACATATTATGCACAACCTGCTGCTGGTAGAGCTGAATCTGCTTCAAATGACGAAGTTTTAGCTATTACTGTTGAAGGTGGTTCTGATACTGCTGTTTATGAATGTTCATTTGATTTAGCTGTTACTACTACTGGTACTGCTACTGGTACTACAGAATTCCCAGCAGTTGTAGAAAAAGATTTAGTATTAACTTTAGGCGGATCATTTAATGATTTAAATGGTAGTTATGATATGGCTACTACAGCTAATCGTACACTTTCAAAGAAAGTACATGTTTATTTAACTGGAGCTGATGCTACTAAAAACATTACTGCTGAAGTTGCTTTAACAAACTCAACTGCAACACAAAATAGTTTAAAAGGAGCAAATATTACTACAACTTTTGCTGCTACTAACTTAGTATGTGATACAGTTGCTACTGCTGGAACTGACAGCGTTCAATAGTGGTATATCCATTATTTTGAGAGAAATCTCGTTTAAAAAGAAGAAGTATTATCTTCTTTTTTTGTTTGTGAAAAAGCCTACACTAATATAAATATTTTTCATTAATATATAATAGGGTGTTTAAATGATAAGTTTTTATATTAATTCATCAATTTATGTACAAGTTTTATTAGCTACATTAATGACATGGGGAATAACTTCCTTGGGGGCGGCATTAGTTTTCTTTTTTAAAAAAATAAATGGTAATATATTAGACGCAATGTTAGGGTTATCTGCTGGAGTAATGATAGCAGCATCATTTTTTTCGCTTTTAAATCCTGCGATTAATCAAGCAGAATCTCTTGGAATGATATCATGGTTAGTAGTATCTCTAGGTTTTTTGTCTGGTGGTATATTTTTGATATTAAGCGATTGTTTTTTTGATAAATTATTAATTAATAAGAAAAACAAAAAAACAAATAGTTTAAAAAGAAGTTTAATGTTAATAATTTCAATAACACTTCATAATATACCAGAAGGACTTGCAATTGGTGTTGCCTTTGGCTCGATTGCTTTGGGAGCTCCAGGAGCTACATTGGCTGCAGCTGTAATGTTAGCAATTGGTGTTGGAATTCAGAATTTTCCAGAAGGAACCGCAGTAAGTTTACCATTAAGACGTGAAGGCTATAGCAGAAGAAAATCATTTATTTATGGTGCGTTGAGTGGAATAGTTGAACCAATTTCTGGAATTGTTGGGTGTGTTTTAGTAATGTATGTTCAAAATATTCTACCATTTTTCTTGGCTTTTGCAGCTGGTGCTATGATTTACGTTGCAGTAAGTGAGTTAATTCCTGAAAGTCAAAAAAATTGTCATAAAAATCTAATGTCCTTTTTTACTATTATTGGTTTTGTTGTTATGATGATATTAGATGTTGCTTTAGGATAAGTATTTATAACAGGTGATAATTGTTCACTTGTTTTTAATTTTGTAGTATTGTAATAAATTCTTAAATAAGGTAAAATTATAATAGGTGAAAAGTATGAAACGTAACGGTTTTACTTTAGTAGAATTATTATTATCGATTGTTATATTAGGAATTATAATGTCTCTTGCAATTCCAAGTATAAATAGTATTTCTACTGCTATGAGAGAGAGTCAAAGAAAGAATACTATAAAAAAAATTGAAATAGCAGCATCAAAGTATGCTTTTGATACTGGAGAAACTATAATTTTTGTTGATAAATTAGTAACTGAAGGATATATTGAAAGCGATGATGAAGAAGGTAATATTGATGATCCAATTAATAATTCAAGAATGAATTGCTATGTTGTTGAAATGGAAAAACAAAGTGATTATTATAATGCTACATTAATAGATGGAAAAAATTACGATAATAATGGAGTATGTGATTTATCAAAATTGAATGAAGATAATGCTGAGTTAAGTATAGAAATTGTTAATAATGGTACAACAGTTAGTAATCTAAGTAATTGGTTGAAAGGTACAGTTACATTAAAAGCTTATAGTAATAGTTTAGCAATAGATTGTGTTACAAATAAATGTGTATGGTCTAGTAGCGGTGGTGCTAGTTTAACTGGTAGTGATGAAATTACAATTGATAATGTAAATGGAATTTTGGAAACAAAATATACATTTCAAATGACAGTTTATGATGATGCTACTTCAGAAGTAAAACGTTATAAATCTACAGTTAATTTAAAGATTGATAATGAAGCACCAACTATATATAGTAATGAATTAAAGGTAACAGATAAATTTATTTATACAACTAATAAAAAAGTAACAATATCAGCTAGTGATGGAAAAGGCTCTGGAATTGTTGGGTATTATTTAGCGTTAGATACAAATCAAACATGTTATAAAAATGGACTTACTTTTCAAACAGGAAATTCATTTACAATAAATAATACAGGAAACTATTTAATTTGTGTTAAAGATAATGCAGGAAATATAAGTAGTTATAGCGGTTTAAATATAACTTATATTAAATAATAGTGGATTTTGGATGATGGTTTAATTACCCATCATTTTTTTGTTTGTACAAGATAATTAATTTGTAAAATGGCGGGCTTTTCAATTGACAAGGTATAATTAATATTGTAAGATTATCTTAGAGGATAGAGGTGAATAATTTATTATGAAAGGTTTAAAAGAAAAGAAAGGTTTTACATTAATTGAATTATTAGCAGTAATCGTTGTTTTAGCAATCGTAATGGTACTTGCAACTACAACTGTATTACCATATATGACAAAAGCGACAAAGAATTCATTTGCAATTGAAGCTAACGCTGCTGTAGATGCTGCATCACAAGCAATGAGTCTTATTTCAATTGGTTCTATTAGTAATACTGAATTAATTGATAATGCAGATTATACAAAAACTGAATCAACTACTGATGGAGTTACAACAACAACTTATTGTTTTACAGTTAAAAAGTTAGTTGAATTAGGATTATGGCAAAAAGATTCTTCAGAAGTTACAGGAACTACTCCAACTTATGCAGGAACAGTTACAGTTACAGCAAAATCTAATAGCAAGGCATATACTTATTCAATAGATATGCATAATAAAGATTTATATGTAGATGGTGTAACTGGAACAGTTGATGGAGAAAAACATGTTAAAGATTTACCATTACCAGATGGTACTACATTAGTGACTGAATGTAATTAATAGAGGGAAATATGAAAGATAAAAGTGGTTTTACATTAATTGAATTATTAGCAGTAATCGTTGTTTTAGCAATCGTAATGGTGCTTGCAACTACAACTGTACTACCTTATATGTCACAAGCAAGAGAAAAAGCATTCAGAATCGAAGCTACTAGTGCAGTAGAAGCTGCAGCTAATGCATATGATTTATATTCTTTAAATCAAATTTCATTAGGAGGTTCTGCAACAACAAGTTGTAAAAAAGATAACAATATTTGTTTTACAGTTGCTGAATTAGTAAAATTAGGCCTTTATGAAGGAGATGCAACAAACTATTCTGGAACAGTTACTATTGATGTAACAAATAGTAAAAAACCAGCATATACATTAAATTTCAAAAAAGGTACTGAATATGTTTTAATTGGTCAAACAGGAAAGAACTTTAATGATAATGGAACATTAGGTAATGTTTCTGATTGGGCCGATGCTGACGAAGGTCAATGTACTTGTAATTAATGATTAAAAATAACTAAGTTTACTTAGTTATTTTTTTGTGCGATAATATTTTTAGGAGTGAAATAATGATAATAGGTAGTCATGTACATTTTAGTAAAGAACAAATTTTAGGATCGGTAAAAGAAGCGGTTGGTTATGGTGCAAATGCTTTTATGCTATATACTGGTGCTCCTCAAAATACGATGCGTAATGAAATTAATTTAGATTATTTAGAGGAAGCAAAGAAAATAATGTTAGAAAATAATATTTTAATTGATAATGTTATTTGTCATGCTCCATATATAATTAATTTAGCTAACAAAGAAAAAATAGATTCTTGGAATTTTTCTATTAGTTTTTTAAAAAGAGAAATTAAAAGATGTGAAGATTTAGGCATAAAATATATTGTTCTTCATCCTGGTAGTAGTGTTAATTTAACTAGAGAAGAAGGTATTAATAATATAATAGAAGCATTAAATTATGTAATTGATGAAAATAGTAAATGTATGATTTTATTAGAAACTATGGCAGGTAAAGGGAGTGAATGCGGAAGAACATTCGAAGAAATAAAATGTATTATAGATGGTGTTTCTAGTAATAATATTGGTGTATGTTTAGATACTTGTCATTTAAATGATGCTGGTTATAATATTAATAATTTTGACGAAATATTGAACGAATTTGATAGATTAATTGGAATTAATAAAATAAAATGTGTACACATAAATGATAGTAAAAATTTATTGGGAGCGCATAAAGATAGGCATGAAAATTTAGGCTTAGGAACAATTGGATTTGAAACTTTATTAAAAGTAATAAATAATGACAAATTAAAAGATGTTCCTAAAATATTAGAAACACCTTATGTTAGCAAGAAAGATGGAGATAAAAAGTTATCTTATCCGCCATATAAATTTGAAATAGAAATGATAAAAAATGGTGTATTTAATAATAATTTAATTGAAGATATTAGAGAATATTATAAATAATTAGAATATCTTTGAAAGTATTCTTGATAAACTTTAGTAATTTTACTAAAGTTTTCTTTTGAATAATTATTTTTATATCTTTCTAATTCAAAAAGTTTTGGATTTCCTAACATATTTTTGTAATTTTTTTTGATAAATTCATAAGTAAAATTAAGTTCGCTTTCAGATAATTGTATATTTTTACTAAGCGCAAATTTGTTAACATCGTCTTTTGACATATTATTAATATATCTTTCTATAAGATTAAACATAAAATCACCTATTATAATGTATGTAAAAAATATAAAATGAATACAAGAAAAAATAGATACCATACTAATAATGGTGGAATTATGAAAAAAAGTTGTGTGTTTTTATGTCTTTTTTTTCTAATTATAGTAGGAAAATTATTTTATATAAATGTTATAAAGGGAGAATCTTATAGTATTTTGTTAGATAAAAAAATAAATAATTATGTTTATGGTACGAGTGCACCTAGGGGAAGAATTTTAGATAGAAATGGAGTAGTACTGGTAGATAATATTGGAGTTAAAACTTTATTTTATAACAAACTAAATGATGTAAGTATAGAAGATGAAATTAATATTGCTTATGAATTGGCTAATATTATAGATATAGAAATTAATGAAAGTAGTCTAAAAAAATTTTGGCTTTTAAAAAATAATAATGGCAAAGATTTAATAACTAATGAAGAATATGAATTATATGAAAGAAGAAAATTAAGTAGTAATGATTTAAAAATATTAAAATACGAAAGAATTACTGATGAATTATTAGATGAATTAAATAATGTAGATAGAAAAGCTGCAACAATATATGAACTAATGAATAAAGGGTATTCATATGAGAAAAAAGAAATTTATAAAAATATTAGTGATATAGAATATAGCAAAATTGTAGATAGTAATATTCAGGGAATTACTACTGAATTAACTTGGAAAAGAGTTTATAATTACGGAAATACTTTGAAAGATATATTTGGAAAAACAGGTAGTATTCCGGAAGAAAAGAAAAATGAATATTTGAAAAGTGGATATGAACTAAATGATATTGTTGGGCTTAGTTATTTAGAATTAGAGTATGAAGAATATTTAAAAGGAAAAAAAGACTTATATCAAGTAAATAAAAATAATACGTTGACATTAGTAGAAGAAGGAAAAAGAGGAAGCGATTTAGTTTTATCAATAGATATTTTTGCACAATTAGAATTAGAAAAATTAATTCAAGAAAATATTTTAAAGGCAAAAAAATATAAGAATACAAATTATTTTAGTGAAGTTTATAGTATTGTTGGCGATCCGTCTACTGGTGAAATAATTGCGATGAGTGGTCAAAGATTAATTAGTGATATTAGTGATCCAATTTTTAGAAATGTTAATACAAATTTAATAAATACATCTTATACTGTAGGTTCTGTTGTAAAAATGGGAACAATAAGTGCTGGGTATAAGTATAATGTTATAGATATTGGAACTAGCGTAGTTGATAGTTGCGTTAAATTATATCAAGTTCCAGTTAAATGTAGTTATAAAAGTTTAGGAAAGATAAATGACTTGACAGCAATAAGTAAAAGTAGTAATTATTATCAATTTAAAATTGCTTTGGGGCTTACTGGAATAAATTATAAATATAATATGAAACTTGATACTACAATTAATGATTTTGAAAAATTAAGAAGTGTTTATCGAGAATATGGTTTAAATACCATTACTGGTATAGATTTACCTAATGAAACAACTGGAATTATTGGTAATTTAACTTCAAGTGATTTACTTTTAAATTTAAGTATTGGTCAATATGATACTTATACACCAATAGGATTATTTCAGTATGTTAATACTATAGCAAATAATGGTGCTAAAAAAAGTCCTCAATTAATGAAAAAAGTTATATACGAAAACGATATATTAAAAGAAAATTCTTATAAAGTATTAAGTCAAGTCAATTTAGAAGATAAATATTTAATTAGAATTAAAGAAGCGATGTATTTGGCTACAACTAGCGGTACAGCTAGAAATTACATTGCTAGTAAATATAATCCTGCAGGAAAAACAGGAACTAGTGAAACGTTTATTGATACAAATAATGATAGAATAATGGATACTAAAACAACTTCTATTGCTTTTGTAGGGTTTGCTCCTTATGATAAACCAAAGTATAGTGTAGTAGTTATCGCACCGAATATTTATGAAGAAAAAGAATATGAATATAGTAAAGTTTATATAACCAGGTATATTTCTAAGGGGATTACTAACTTTCTATTTGAAAATTATTAAAAGTTTGGTATAATATGGTGGTATTAGGTGAGGAGGATTTTAATATGGCTAAAAATGAAAATCGTAATTTTGTTAATATGAGATGTACAGAATGTGGTGCTGAATTACGTCCAACTAGTAAAAACAAAAAAAATAATCCTGAACGTTTAGAAATCAAAAAATATTGCTCTAAATGTCGTAAAAGCGTTGTAGCAAAAGAAAAGAAATAATTTATAAACAAAATATAAAGAAAGGAGTATTTTTAAATGAATATTAATATAAATGATATTAAAAATGGTATGACAGTTATTATTGATGGTAATCTATGTTTAATTCAAGAATTTCAACATGTTAAACCAGGTAAAGGTCCAGCTTTTGTTAGAATTAAATTAAAAAATTTAAGAACAGGTTCACTTGTTGAACAAACTTTTAATACTAACATTAAGATAACAAGAGCTCATATCGATAAGAATAGTGTACAATATTTATATGCTAGTGGGGATAATCTTGTATTTATGAATAATGAAACATATGAACAAATTGAAGTTCCACGTAGTATTTTAGGCGATGATGCTGACTATATTAAAGAAGGAATTGATATTACTATAGATTTTTACGAAGGTGAAATAATTGGGATTTCACTTCCAGAAAAAGTTGAATATAAAATTATTGAAACAACTGAAGCAGTTAAAGGTAACACAGCAACTAATGCTCAAAAAGATGCTAAAATTGAAACTGGAAAGTTAGTAAAAGTTCCTTTATTCATAAGTGAAGGAGAAACAATTCTTGTTTCAACTAAAGATGGAAAATATGCTGGTAGAGCTTAAAAATAATAAGCTCTTTTTTTATTGACAAAATAAAATATATGAATTATAATTAAATTACTTAGTAGGGTAATATAATTAATAGCTATATCTAGTAGTTATTATCTAAAAAATAATAATGTTGATATAAAATGCTAAAGTTATATTAAGCAAAATAAATTATGTAATAATAATCTTATCTGCGCTAAGTAAAAGCAATTGTTTATTGAGAAAGAAAACTCGAAAGATAAGCGATTCACACCAAATACTGATAATATTTGGTTAGTATTTAAAATTATGGAGAGTAATTTTAAATGATGTGATGAGTTATTTAAACTAGGAATAACTGTTTTATCAGAATAGTTATTTTTTTTTTGGATTTGTTCGCTTTTTTCT